>CAZIFT010000041.1:0-14526 GCA_964538395.1 uncultured Muribaculaceae bacterium | reverse complement strand
CCGGAGCGTCCCCGCTTCCCGAAAAGCCATTCATGGCGAATATACTAAAAATCCGTCACTCCCCGCATGACTGAAAAGCGGCCGGGCAGAAGTACTGTCCGGCCGCTTCGTATGAACCGTTGTTTACTTTATAACGCCGAGGCTCTTGCCGACCTTGATGAAGGCGGCGATGGCCTTGTCCAGATGCTCCTTCTTGTGGGCGGCGGAAAGCTGGACCCTGATGCGGGCCTGGCCCTTCGGGACCACCGGATAGAAGAAACCTGTCACGAAAATGCCTTCCTTGGCAATCTCCTCTGAGAACTTCTGGGCGAGGGGAGCGTCATAGAGCATCACCGCGCAGATGGCGCTCTGAGTGGGTTTGATGTCAAAGCCGGCGGCGATCATCTTGTCGCGGAAATAGGCCACGTTCTCCTGCTGGCGGTCGTGGAGCTCGTTGCCCTCCTTCAGAATCTTGAACATCTCGAGTCCGGCTGCCGCAATCATCGGAGGAATCGAGTTAGAGAACAGATAGGGGCGCGAACGCTGGCGGAGCATGTCGATTATCTCCTTGCGGCCTGTTGTGAATCCGCCCACTGTGCCTCCGAAAGACTTTCCGAGCGTGCCGGTGAAGACATCGATCCTGCCATAGCAGTCAAACTGCTCGGCGACTCCGTGACCGGTCTTGCCCACGACTCCGGCCGAGTGGCTCTCGTCCACCATCACCAGAGCGTCATACTTCTCGGCGAGGTCGCAGATCTTGTCCATCGGGGCCACATTGCCGTCCATCGAGAACACACCGTCCGTGCAGATGATCCTGAAACGCTGGGCCTGAGCCTCCTTGAGACATCTCTCCAGGTCGGCCATGTCAGCATTGGCATAGCGGTAGCGCACGGCCTTGCACAGACGCACGCCGTCGATGATGGAGGCGTGGTTCAGCGAGTCGGAGATGATGGCGTCCTCGGCGGTGAGCAGCGGCTCGAACAGACCGCCGTTGGCGTCGAAGCAGGACGCATAGAGAATGGTGTCCTCAGTGTGGAAGAAATCGGATATGGCGGCCTCAAGCTGCTTGTGGAGGTCCTGGGTTCCGCAGATGAAGCGGACCGATGACATTCCGAAGCCCCTCTCCTCCATGGCCTTCTTGGCGGCGGCTATGAGCCTGGGCGAGTCGGCCAGTCCCAGATAGTTGTTGGCGCAGAAGTTAAGTGCCTTGCTGCCGTCCTCCAGGGTGATTTCCGCGCCCTGGGGAGAGGCTATATTCCTTTCATTTTTGTAAAGACCGGCCTCTTTGATGCCGTTCAGCTCCTCGGTGAGATGCTGTTTGAATTTACCGTACATATTACTTATTATTTTTAAGTTTTTTCGATAATTCGTTATACATTTGCAGTGCTAAAATATAAATAACCTATCAATTTCGCAATGAAAAACATTCTTATAATAGGCTCGACAGGCCAGATTGGCTCCGAGCTCACCATGAAGCTCCGCGGAATGTTCCCGGAGGGCAATGTGGTCGCTGGATATATCCCCGGTGCAGAGCCTCACGGGGTGCTCCTTGAAAGCGGTCCCAGCGCCAAGGTGGATGTTTGCAACGGCGAGGAGATTCTGCAGGTCGTCAAGAAATATGACATCGACACCATATACAATATGGCCGCCCTCCTTTCCGCAGTTGCGGAGAAAAAACCCCAGCTCGCCTGGCACATTCAGATCGACGGACTCATGAACATCCTCGAAGTCGCCAGACAGAACAATGTGGCCGTGTTCACCCCCTCGTCCATCGGCTCCTTCGGTCCCGAGACCCCCCATGTGAACACCCCTCAGGACACCATCCAGCGGCCTCTTTCCATGTATGGCTGCACCAAGGTGGCCACCGAGCTGCTCAGCAACTACTACAACCACAAGTATGGCGTTGACACCCGTTCGGTCCGTTTCCCCGGCCTGATATCCTATGTCACGCTTCCCGGAGGCGGCACCACCGACTATGCCGTCGAAATCTACTACGCCGCAGTCAAGGGTGAGGAGTTCGTATGCCCCATCGCCGCAGGCACCTACATGGACATGATGTATATGCCCGACGCCCTCAAGGCCGCCGTCGACCTCATGCAGGCCGACCCCTCCATGCTCAAGCACCGCAACTCATTCAACATCGCCTCCATGAGCTTCGACCCGGAAATCCTCCGCAAGAAGATCGAAGAGCATGTGCCCGGATTCAAGATGAGATATGAGGTGGACCCTGTCCGCCAGGCCATCGCCGATTCATGGCCCGACAAGCTGGACGACACCTGCGCAAGGGAAGAGTGGGGCTGGAAGCCCTCCTATGACCTTGAGACCATGACTGTGGATATGCTGGAGAACCTCAAGAAGAAGCTCGGCAAGTAAAAGAATTTCAGGACTATGGCCCGGGAAGTCAGACTTTCCGGGTCATTTCTTTTTCCCGGCGGCCTTCTCCCCGTCATATTTCCGGTCCCATTCGCGGTAATATTCCATCTTCGGGTCCTCGAAGAGGCGGCCCTGCTCATAGGGGTCGTGGGTGAGCTTCGACACCCCCAGGCCCACCTGGCGCACCGGCGACCTGCCGTCCCATATTTCGGCCACCATTCTCCGCGCACAGTTCAGAATGACCGCCGTCACATCGGTCGGCGCCTCTGTGCCGCACTGCTTCTGGACCACGGAAAAGTCGGCATATTTCAGAAACACCGAGACGGTCGAGGCCCGGAAATCGTCCTTCCTTATGCGGTGGGCCACTATGCACGCCACATTGAACAGGGCCCTGTCGATGTCCCCGGCATCGCTCAGGTCCCTGGCGAAGGTGCGCTCGGCGCTGTAGCTTTTGGCCTCGTCCCTCTCAGGCTCCACCGGCGAATCGTCGCGCCCGTTGGCATATTCGTGGAGCTGGGCGGCGAACCTCTTCCCGACCAGGCCGGAGAGCGACTCCATCCCCACCGTGGCCAGACTGCCTATGGTCTTTATCCCGTTCGCGGTGAGCCGCTCCTCCGTCTTCCTCCCGACCCAAAGCAGGTCCCGCACCCCCAGCGGCCACATCTTCTCCTGAATCTCTTCGCTCCAGAGCGTGTGCACCTTGTCCGGCTTCTCGAAATCCGAGGCCATCTTGGCCAGCAGCTTGTTGGAGCCCACTCCCACATTGACCGTGAACCCCAGCGTCTCGCGGACCTTGTCCTTCAGCTCCGCGGCCACATCCGCCGGGTCGCGGCCATAGCAGCGGAAACTCATGTCCAGAAAGCACTCGTCTATGGAAAACTGCTGCAGCACAGGGCTATAGCTCCGGCACAGCTCCATCAGGGCCGACGAGCACTTCTTGTACCACTCCCAGTCGCTGCGCACTATCACCAGCGAGGGGCAGGTCCTCAGGGCCATGGACACCGGCTGCGCGGCCTTGATGCCCAGCTTTTTGGCCGGAATCGACGCCGCCGCGATTATGCTCCGCCTGTCGGAAGGGTCGCCGGACACGACGGAGGGGACGAGCCGGATGTCGCTCCCGCCCTCGCCCAGCAGCTTGACCGCCGACCAGGACAGGAAGGCGGAATTGACGTCTATATGGAAAATAATCTTTCGCATAGGCCCAAAACTGTGTGAAGATATGAAAAATCGCTATATTCGCGACGACATTTCTTCGGGGCGGGGTGAAATTCCCCACCGGCGGTCAAAGCCCGCGACTCTCTGAGAGGAGACTGAACCGGTGGAATTCCGGTGCCGACGGTATAGTCCGGATGGTAGAAGACAATGAGTCAGGGACGTCCGTGTCCCTGCGCGGGGCTGTATCATGCATGCCCCGGAGAGTGTCCATAGTATTCTTTGTGGACATGATAAAAGAAGAAGACATCAGATTCATGCGCAGGGCCCGCGACCTTGCCGAAAGGGGCGTCGGCGGCGTGAACCCCAACCCTCTCGTGGGCGCGGTGATAGTCAGGGACGGCCGCGTCATAGGCGAGGGCTGGCATGAGCGCTGCGGCAGCCTGCACGCCGAGCGCAACGCATTGAAAAACTGCACGGAAGACCCTGCCGGCGCGACCATCTACGTGACCCTCGAGCCCTGCTGCCACTACGGCAAGACCCCGCCCTGCACCGAAGCCATCCTGCAGAGCGGCATCTCCAGAGTCGTCGCGGGCATCGCCGACCCCAATCCGCTCGTGGCCGGAAAAGGCCTGAAAATCCTGGCGGAGGCCGGTCTGGAGGTGGAATGCGGGCTTATGGAAGAAGAGCTCCGCTGGCAGAACCGCGTGTTCCTCAAATACATAGAGAAAAAGACGCCCTGGGTGGCCATGAAGACGGCCATGAGCGCGGACGGCAAGACGGCTTCGCGCACCGGCGAGTCGAAATGGATAAGCTGCGCCGAGTCCCGGGCCTATGCCCATGGCCTTAGAAACCGCTTCATGGCGGTGATGTGCGGTGCCGGAACCGTGGCTGCCGACGACCCCATGCTGAACTGCCGTCTCGACGGAGCGGTCCGCCAGCCTGTGCGGATAGCCGTGGACAGCCGCCTTTCCACAGACCCCGGCTGCCGGCTCGTCAGGACCGCCGGGCAGTACCGGACCATATTCGCCTGCACTGCGGAGCGGGATGAGGCCGCCGAACGCCGTCTGCTGGACAGCGGCGCCGAAGTCCTGGTGTGCGGGAGCAGGGACGGAAGGGTGGACATGGCCGACCTCTTCGCCCGCCTCGGGGCCATGGGCATAGACTCAGTGCTGGTCGAGGGCGGCGGCGCACTGAACTGGAGCATATACTCCGGAGGCCTGGCCGATGAGCTCTATCTTTTTGTGGCTCCGATGATTATGGGCGGAGCGTCGGCCCCCACCGCGGTGGACGGCGCCGGCTTCGAAAGCCCTTCCCTCGCGGCCGGATTCGAATTCATCGGCGCCGAAAGAATCGGAACCGACTGTCTTTTAAGAGCAAGGAAATGTTCACAGGAATAATAGAAGAGACCGGGAGGATTCTCGCTGTCAGAAGGAATTCCGCCGGCGGAGCCGTGCTGGAGATAGGCGCGGAAATGATTATGGACGGCCTGCGGACCGGCGACAGCGTGGCGGTCAACGGCGTATGCCTCACGGCTTCGGCGCTTTCCGGAACCGGATTTTCGGCCGACGTTACCCCTCAGACGCTCCGCATGAGCGCGCTCGGAGCCCTTTCAGCCGGGTCTATGGTCAATCTGGAGCGGGCGATGAGGGCCGACGGACGCTTCGGCGGCCACATCGTCAGCGGCCATGCGGACGGGACCGGCAGGATAGAGTCGCTGCGCCGCGAGGGCAATGCGGTGCTTATGCGAGTGTCGGCTCCGGCGGAAATCATGCGCCTGATAGTGCCCAAGGGCTCTGTGGCCGTGGACGGGATAAGCCTCACGGTGGCCATGGCGGGGGAGACGGACTTCACTGTCTCGCTGATTCCGCACACCTTCTCGGCGACGGCCCTGCCGACAAAAAGGGCGGGTGACGCCGTCAATCTGGAAAATGACATCATAGGAAAATATGTGGAGAAACTGCTCGGCCCCCAAAGGGGAAACGGCGGGCTGACTATGGAATTTCTGAAAGAAAACGGATTTTAAGCATATGGAATTCAATACTATAGAAGAAGCTCTCGAAGAGCTCAGGGCCGGAAGGCTGATAGTGGTGCTGGACGATCCCGGCAGGGAGAACGAGGGCGACCTGGTCTGCTCGGCCAGGGCCGCCACCCCGGAAAATGTCAACTTCATGGCCAGCTTTGCCAAGGGCCTGATCTGCATGCCCATGAGCCGGGAGATGACCGCCAGGCTGGGCCTGCCGCAGATGGTCGCGTCCAATACCGACAACCACGGCACGGCCTTCACCGTGTCCATAGACCATGTCTCCACGACGACCGGCATATCGGCCTTCGAGCGCTCCGCGACTGCGATGGCTACGGTCCGGGAAGGCGTCTCGCCCTCCGATTTCCGCAGGCCCGGGCACATGTTCCCGCTCGAGGCCAGGCCCGGAGGAGTGCTGGAAAGGCCCGGACACACCGAGGCCACCGTGGACCTGATGAGGGCGGCCGGGCTGGAGGAATGCGGCCTGTGCTGCGAGATAATGAACGATGACGGCACGATGATGCGCACCGCCGGGCTTATGGAGTTCGCGCAGCGCCACTCGCTGAAAATCATCACTATAGAAGACCTTGCCGCCTATCGCCGCCGCACCGAATTTCTGGTCAGGCGCATAGCCGAGACCGTCCTGCCCACGCGATACGGCTCTTTCCGGGCCTATGGCTATGTGAACAGCATCAGCGGCGCCGAGCATGTGGCCCTGGTGATGGGCGACACCGGCGGCGACGACCCAGTCCTGTGCCGGGTGCATTCCGAATGCCTCACCGGCGACGTGTTCGGCTCCATGCGCTGCGACTGCGGCGAGCAGCTGGACGAGGCCATGAGGCGCATATCCGCGGCCGGCAGGGGAGTCCTGCTCTATATGAAGCAGGAGGGCAGGGGCATAGGCCTGGTCAACAAGCTCAGGGCTTATGCTCTGCAGGACAAGGGGATGGACACCGTGGAGGCCAATCTGGCCCTGGGCTTCAAGGCCGATGCTCGCGAATATGAATCCGCGGCGGACATGCTCTGGGACCTGGGCGTGAAGAAAGTCATACTGATGACCAACAACCCGCTGAAAATGAGCGGACTGTCGGCCCACGGACTCGAAATCGCCGCGCGAGAGCCGATAGAGCCGGGCCGCAACGCCCGCAACGAATTCTATATGTACACCAAGTACAGGAAGATGGGGCATATGCTCCACTTCAGCGACAGCGAAATGGAAATAATCAATAAAATGAATGCATGATATGAACAAAGTCAAGACTCTGGAGGGAAATCTCCTGGCCGACGGTCTCAGAATCGGAATCGTGGCCGCAAGATTCAACGAATTCATAACCGGAAAGCTCCTTGAGGGCGCTCTCGACGCCTTCAGAAGGCACGGCGGCGACGAAGAGAATCTCACTGTCGCATGGGTGCCCGGCTCTTTCGAGATTCCGCTCACTGCCAAGAAGATGGCCATGAGCGGCGACTATGACGCCGTGGTGTGTCTGGGAGCCGTGATCAGGGGCGCTACGGCCCATTTCGACATGGTCGCGGGCGAGGCCGCCAAGGGCATAGCCATGGCCGGGCTGGAAAGCGGAATCCCGGTCATCTTCGGCGTGCTGACCACCGACAGCATAGAGCAGGCAGTGGAGAGGGCCGGCACCAAGGCTGGCAACAAGGGCTTCGACGCCATGGTCTCGGCCATAGAAATGTCCAATCTCTACAGGCAGATCTGATGTTTCCGGCCGGGGGCTCGTCAGGCCTCCGGCATTGATTTCAGGAAGTCTTCGGCGGCGGCGAGGGTGTCAGTCTTGCCCACGTCGAGCATCCTGAAGCCCGGCTGGACATAGCCCCGGACGGGGTAGTCGGCGCAGGCCCGGACATAGAAATCGGTTATGGAAAATTTTCCCTCCAGGCCATATCTCCGGAATGCGTCGAAAATCCCGTCCGAAATGCGGTGAATTCCGGCGAAGGCCAGCTTTCTGCAGCGAGAGGGGTCGATGTCGCCGAACGGGGAGCGGACCTCGCCGGTGGTGACATTGGTCCATCCGACCATGCGCATCTCCCCGTCGAAGAGCAGGTAGCGGCTGGTGGGGCGGTCGCTGACGACCAGCGTGGCCAGGTCGTCGGGGCGGACGGCGGCCTCGAAGGCGCGGACGTCCAGGTTGGAGAGTATGTCCACATTGTGGGCCAGGAACCCGCCGCGGCCTCGGAGCAGCGGCTCGGCCTTGAGTATGCCTCCGCCGGTGTCCAGCAGGCAGCCGCTCTCGTCGGAAATCTCCACCTTTATCCCCATGTCGTTGTCCGCCAGCCATTTGCGGATCATGGGCGCGAAGTGGTGCACGTTCACCACGGCCTCGTCCGCTCCGGAGCGGCGCAGCTTTTCCAGCACGTGCCACAGCAGCGGTCTGCCGGCCACGGGCACGAGGGCCTTGGGCATGGAGTCGGTCATGGGCTTGAGCCTGGTGCCGAGCCCGGCGGCAAAAATCATCGCTTTCATGGTCAGAATGTCTTTTCCAGGCCCATCTCCCTGTGGATGAGCTTCACCGTGATTCCGGGGCGGCCGGCCAGGTGTTCGGCCATATGCTGGGCGCAATAGACGCTGCGGTGCTGGCCGCCGGTGCAGCCGAAGCAGACCTGGAGGCTGGTGAAGCCGCGGGCGGCATAGACCTCCGCATGACGGTCCACAAGGGCATAGGCCTTTTCCAGAAATGTGAAGACTCCGCCGTCGTCTTCCAGAAACTTTATGACTTCGGGGTCGGTGCCGTTGAACTGGCGGTAATATTCATAGCGGCCGGGGTTGTTGACGGAGCGGCAGTCGAACACATAGCCGCCGCCGTTGCCCGAAGGGTCGGCCGGGATGCCTTTTTTATAGGAGAAGCTGATCACCGTGACGGTGAGCGGCGGACGGGCGGGGACTTCGGCGGCGCTGCCATTCCGGCCTGCTTCTGCGCCGTTCTGTCCGGCGGCTTTGTGGCCTGCTTCTGCGCTGCTCTGTCCTGCGGCATTATGGCCTGCTTCGGCGGCGTTCTGTCCTGCGGCATTATGGCCTCCGGCGCTGCTCTGAGGCAGGGCAAAGGCGGGAAGCGAGGCCAGCTGCGCGAGCACGCCGCTCAGATAGGGCCATCTGCCTGAGTCCTGTTTCAGCAGCTCCCTGAGATTTTCCAGCGCGAAAGGAATGCTCTCGATAAAATGGGCTTTGCGCTGGAACAGGCCTCTGAAACCATAGGCCCCCAGCACCTGCAGCGTCCGGAAAAGCACGAACAGGCGCAGCTTTTCCCCGAAAAGATCCATGTCCAGGTCCGGAACATGGCGCCTCAGGGCTTCGGCATATGCGTCCACCAGAGCGCGCCGGAGGTCTTCGGGATATCGGGCTCTGGCCTGCCACACGAAGGATGCGAGGTCATACTGGACCGGGCCCTTGCGCCCGCCCTGGAAGTCTATGAACCAGGGCTCTCCGTCCTTCACCATCACGTTTCTGGCCTGGAAGTCCCTGTACATGAATTTCTCGTCGCCGCAGGATAGCAGCCCGTCGGCCAGGGCCTCGAAGTCGTCCTGGAGGCGGAACTCGTTGAATTCCACTCCGCTGGGCTTGAGGAAGCAGTATTTGAAATAGGAGAGGTCGAACATCACGGCCCGCCTGCTGAACTCCGATTCGGGATAGCACAGGCTCCAGTCCATGCCCTCGGCCCCCAGGAACTGCAGGTCCGGGAGCTTCGACACCGTCTTTGTCAGCAGCTCCCGCTCGGCGGGGGAGTAGTCCCCGCTCTTTCTGCCGGCGGCCACCAGGTCATAGAGGCTGTCCCCGCCCAGGTCTTGCTGAAGATAGGCCATGCCGTCGGGACTGACCGCATAGACCTCGGGCACGTTGAGGCCCTTTTCCCTGAAATGGCGGCTCATTCCCGTGAAGGCGGCGTTTTCTTCCCTGACCGTCCCTATCACTCCCACTGCCGTGCCTCCCGGACCGCTCAGGCGGTAATAGCGCCGCGCGCTTCCGGAAGTCCCGCCCATCGCGACGGCGCTTTCCGCTTCGGTTCCTGCATATTTTCTGTATAATTCTCTAAGAATTTCCATACCGTGTCCGCGGGAAATGCCCGCTTCCGTAAAAATAGCAATCTTCCGGCAATATTCCCGTCCGGGCAGCCGATTTGGTGTTTAGTGCAGTTTAAGTATCGGTTTAGGTGGAAATTGTGAGTTTTTTTTTCTGCATTTTCTGAAAATATTACGATATTGTTACAAAATATTTGCGGGACTTTTGCAAAATGTTTACAAAAATATTTTATGCACCGTGTCCATCTTTCTCCGGACAATAATAACCCATCATAAAAATAGGTTAAACTTTACCAACTAAACATTACAACACTATGAGGAAAGTTATTTCTTTACTCTTCCTGGTCGCCTGTTTCTCCTGGTCCGCTTATGCCCAGAAGACAGTGTCCGGAAGTGTCGTGGACGAAACCGGAGCTCCCGTGATAGGAGCCGGTGTCGTGCTTCAGGGTGCGGCGAATGTCGGAACAGTCACCAACGAGGACGGACAGTACAGCCTGTCGGTCCCCGGCAATGACTCTGTTCTCGAATTCTCATGCATCGGATTTGCAACCCAGGAAATCACCGTGGGCGGCAGGTCTGTCATTGACGTTGTCCTCGCCGAGGACAGCAACATGCTGAACGAACTGGTCGTCATCGGTTACGGCACACAGCGCAAGGGTGATGTCACCAGCGCCGTCGCCAGCGTGAAAGCCGAAGACTTCAACGCCGGCGCCATTCTCGACGCCGGAGACCTCATCACCGGCAAGGTGGCAGGTCTCACAATCGCAAACGGCAGCGGAGACCCCAGCGCCACTTCCACGATCCGCCTGCGCGGTGTCATCTCGCTCGAGGGCAGCTCGACTCCTCTCGTGCTCGTTGACGGAGTGGAGGGAAGCCTTTCCACAGTGGCCCCCGAGAGCATCGAGAGCATCGACGTGCTTAAGGACGCTTCCGCAGCCGCCATCTACGGAACCCGCGGTGCAAACGGAGTCATCCTCATCACCACCAAGAACGGAACCCGCAACGAGAACGTGTCCGTGTCCTATTCCGGTTATGCCAGCCTCTCGAGCCTGGCCAAGAGCCTTGAGTTCATGTCGGCCGAGGACGTCCGCGCCGGCTACACCGACCTCGAGGACAAGGGCTATGACACCGACTGGGTCAGCGAAATCACCCGCACGGCCTTCTCGCACAACCACAACCTCAATATCAGCGGCGGTCTCAAGAACACCACCTTCTATGCCGACTTCACCTACCGTGACACTCAGGGTACCATCATTGACACCTACAACCAGAGCCTGAACCTCAACGCCGGCGTCTCCCAGTGGCTGTTCAATGACATCCTCAAGATCGGCATTGACATCCAGAGCCGTCAGCGCAAGAGCGATGTCACCAACTCCTCCTCCGCCTATCATCAGGCCATTCTCCGTAACCCCACCGAGCCCGTGACCAACGAGGACGGCAGCTACTACGAGAACTTCAGCGCCTCCAACTATTACAACCCCGTGGCCCTCATCAAGGCCCGCGAAGGCAACAACAAGAGCCAGCAGACAAGACTCACCGGCAACATCACCGTGGAGCCCATAAAGAACTGGCAGACCAACCTCAAGATAGCCAGAGTGAATTCGGAGAGCGTCACCGACCTGTTCCGCAACGAGTATGACTATCAGAACATCAACTACGGTTACACCGGACAGGGAACCCTGAGCCATTCCAATTCCACTCAGGATCTCCTCGAGCTCACCTCCAAGTATAGCCTCAACGTCGACAAGCACCGTCTCGAGGTGCTCGCCGGCTACAGCTATCAGTACGACGACTACAAGTATTTCTCGGCATATAACCGCGATTTCCCCACCTATTTCTTCGGAACCAACAACATGAGTACCGGCCGCGCCCTCAAGGAAGGCAACGCCTCCATCTCCTCCACCCGCAACGACAGCAAGCTCATTGGCTTCTTCGGCAGAATCAGCTACGGCTATGACAACCGCTACAATATTCTCGCAAGCTTCCGCCGTGAGGGTTCTTCCAAGTTCGGAGAAAACAACAAGTGGGGTAACTTCCCTTCGGTCTCTGCAGGATGGAACATCCAGAACGAGGACTTCATGCAGGATTTCTCATGGATCAGCGAGCTCAAGCTCCGCGCCGGATGGGGTGTGACCGGTGTCATCCCCGGCGACTCCTACATGTCTCTCACCCGCTATGACTTCGACGGTTACTATTATTCCAACGGCTCATGGCTGTCCGGCCTGACTGTCGCTTCCAACCCTAACCCCGACCTCAAGTGGGAGAAGTCCAGCGAGGTCAACATCGGTCTCGACGGCAGCTTCCTCGACGGCAGAGTGGGATTCTCCCTCGATGTCTATAAGAAGGTGACCAGCGACATGCTTTACTGGTACAGCGTGCCCACTCCTCCGAACCTCTATGACCAGACTCTCGCCAACGTGGGCAAGATGACCAACAAGGGTATCGAGCTCGCCATCAACGGCACTCCGGTCAAGACCAAGGACTTCCAGTGGAATGTCAACATGACCTTCTCTCACAACGACAACAAGCTGAACAGCCTGTCCAACGACCTCTACGAGACTGACAACTATCAGTACAACAGCGGTTTCGGCAACTATTCGTCCGCTGTGACCCACCGTATGGAAGTGGGCAAGAGGGTTGACCTCTGGTATGGTCCCAAGGCAGTCGGCGTGTCCGCAGACGGAAAATGGATGATTCTGAACCAGGAGACCGGCGAGGCTGAAGAGTACACGGTGAGCATGGACAACAACGACACCTATCGTCAGGTGCTCGGACACGCTCTCCCTAACCTCTACTTCGGCATGAACCACACCTTCAGGTATAAGGGCTTCGACCTCAACCTCCAGTTCACCGGACAGTTCGGCTTCAAGATCCTCAACGAGAGCCGCGTGGAGTATGAAAGCTACTACTTCACTCAGTACAACCACCTCAAGTCTCTGCTTGACGCTCCCTTCTCCGACGGCAACACCCTGTCCCGCAACATGAACTCCAAGCAGTGGACAAGCGCCCACCTCGAGAACGGCGACTTCCTCAAGCTCAAGAACATGACCCTGGGCTACACCTTCGACCTGAAGCGCAACCCCTATCTCTCTTCCGCAAGAGTGTATCTCTCCGCAACGAATCTTTTCACCATCACCGGTTATTCCGGACTGGATCCTGAACTCTCCAACGACGACATGTGGTACTTCGGTCATGAATCCTCTACCAGATATCCTACGGTCAGGACCTTCACTCTCGGCGTTAACCTCAAGTTCTAAAAAGAAAGATTACCATGAAAAAGATACTTTATTCAATAGCCGTCGCCGCTGCAGCCCTGTTTTCGAGCTGCACCGATCTGGACGAGACTATCTACAGTCAGATCGCCGCGGAGAAATATGAATTCACGGACGACGACATCCAGGCCATGCTGGCTTCGGTCTATGACTATGTGCACAGCACCTATGTGACCTTCAACGGATTCTGCGACATCGAGGAGTCCACCGACCTCTGGTGCGTTCCTTCGCGTCTGGGCATCGGCTGGGGAAAATATTACATCCTGCTGGGCAACCACACTTTCAGCAACGGAATCAGCCACATGAGGAACTTCTATTCGGACGCCTATGGCGCAATCACCGAATGCAACCGCATGATGGAAATGGATGTCATCAAGAACAACGCCGTGACCTATAACCAGCTGCGTTTCTTCAGGGCGCTCATGTACTACAACCTCTTCGACATGTTCCGCAACATCGGTCTGGACACTTCCTATGACCATGAGCAGGGCTGGACTCCCACACAGGCCACCCCTCAGGAGACATGGGACTTCATCATCTCCGAGCTGACCGCCATCAAGGGCAGCTGCGGTGAGGACAACGGCTATGGCGTCGTGAACGACTATTGTGTCAACATGCTGCTTGCCAAGATGTATCTCAACCACAATGCCTGGTTCAACGACGACTCTGACAGCAGCTATTATCAGAAGGCTCTCGACGAGGTCAACGCCGTGATCGCTTCCGGCAAGTACAGCCTCGCCGCCAACTATCTCGACAACTTCAAGGACGACATCTCCGGCAGCCCCGAGGTTATCCTGGCATTCCCCTTCGAGTATAACTATTCCAACGGAATGAACTGGGTGGGCCTCTGGTTCGCCAACGCCAACCGCGCCACATGGGACTACACTTCATGGGCCACTTCCGGTGCCGGCGCCATCCCTCAGTTCATCGACACCTATGACGAGGACGACCAGCGTCTCACCGACACCTGGCTCTGGGGCCAGCAGTATGACAAGCAGGGCAAGGCCATCGAGGGCTGCTCCTATTCCATCTCTTTCGGCAACATCAACGGCGCCTATGAGTATGAGGGAGCCCGCTGCCATAAGTATGAGATCGGCGACGGTCCTGTGGGAACTTCTTCCACCGACATCCCCGTGTTCCGCTATGCCGATGCTCTCATGATCAAGGCTGAGTGCCTTCTCCGTCTCGGACAGGATGAGGACACCGCCGCAGATCTTGTGAGCCAGGTCCGCGCGCGCAACTTCAGCAGCAATCCCGAGAAGGCTACCGTGACCGCCGAACAGCTTAAGGGCGGCAGCTGCTATAAGTATGGCCTCTATTACAATCTCAATGTCATGGACGATCCGGACAAGACCGCTCTCGGTCAGGTCAATGAGTGGGTGTCTGTGCCTGAGGGCGGAGAGGACATCGAGCTCGGAGGACTGCTTGACGAGCTGGCATGGGAGTTCATCGGCGAGTTCCACCGCCGTCAGGACCTCATCCGCTTCAAGTGCGCCAACGGCCAGAATGTCTGGAACGGCAAGAGCTGGTTCTGCAAGGAGCGCGTGAAGACTGTGGACAATGTTGACGACAACATTTTCCCGTTCCACACCAGCACTCTGAACGCCAACACCTGGCTGACCCAGAACCCTATCCGCAGCGTCGAATAGTCACATCACATCTCCATATCAAGGAGGCCCTTCCCGGGCCTCCTTTTTT
>CAZIFT010000040.1:0-14764 GCA_964538395.1 uncultured Muribaculaceae bacterium | reverse complement strand
GCCGCGGGCGGCACAGGTCCCGGAGGAGACAGCCGATGCCCGGAAGCCAGTTGACACAAAAAGGGGATGTCTATCTAATTTTAGTCATCCCTCTATTTCATACGGCTGTTATTTCAATTCGGCGACGACGGTTTCGCAGGCGCGGGTGAGGTCGCCGATTTTGACTTTGATGTCGGCGTCCAGAGGCAGGAAATAGTCAATCCTGGAGCCGAACTTGATGATGCCGCAGTCCTCGCCGCTCTTCACCTCCTTGCCCGGCTCGGAATAACAGACTATCCTGCGGGCGAAAGTCCCGGCTATCTGCTTGAACAATATCTCTCCATGCTCATTCTTTATGGCCGTGGAAGAATGCTCGTTCTTCTCGGAAGCCTTGGGGTGGAAGGCCAGCAGATACTTCCCGTCATGATACTTATAATAGGAAATCTGCCCGGTCATGGGGTAAAAATTGGAATGGACATCGAAAAAGTTCATGTAGATGGAAAGCTGGATGCATTCCCTCTTCAGATACTCCTTCTCATAGACCTTCTCCAGAATGACCACCTTGCCGTCGGCGACGGCGGTTATTTCAGTCTCGCTCCCCTTGCACTCCCTCTCCGGAAGGCGGTGGAACCATACGGAAAAGCCCATGAACGACAGACCCAACGCACACACGATCACCTTGAGCAAAGTGTTGTGCAGCAAGAGCATAAGCACCACCATCGCTATCAGTGTCACAATCCATATCAGCGATATGGTACCAAGGCAGTCTCTGTGAAGTTCCATTTAAGAAGCTTGTTTTTGCAAAGTTAATAATTTGGCTGAATGGAAATCCTAAAGCAGATTAAAAAGCATCAGATAAAGCACTCCGGCCGGGATGGCCATCAGCGCGCTGTCAAATCTGTCCAGGAGCCCTCCGTGGCCCGGTATGCTCCTGCCGGAATCCTTGATGTCATAGCACCTCTTCCATTTTGACTCGAACAGGTCGCCATAGACCCCGCTTATGTCCATGACCACGGCCAGCAGGACGCAGTGCAGGACGGAATACTCAAACCATCCGACCCATTTCATGACCACCGCGGCCAGCACCGCGCACAGCATTCCGCCCCAGAACCCGATCCACGACTTCTTGGGCGAAATCTCCGGGCACAGCTTCTTCCCGTATTTCTGGCCGAGCGACACCCCGAAGAGATAGGCTCCCACATCCGATGCCCAGATGATGACGAAGAAGCAGAGCATCGGCAGCCCGTTGAACTCCTCACCGCTGAAAACCAGCAGGTTGGAGCATGCGAGAGGTATCGCTATATAGAAGATTCCCGTGTAGAGATGCGAGAATTTCCAGAATGTGTCCCTGCTCTTCGAGTACAGCGAGCAGGCCATCAGCACCAGCAGCGGCACTATCGTGAGCGCCAGATACTTGGCGTGGAGCCCCCAGGCGCACATCATGAACATGAGCACGAACAGGGTGACGCCTGCGAATATGGCCACATGGCGGGACCCCCTGAAGTCGCCTCCCAGGGACATGTGATAAAATTCATACATCATCCCGACCATGATGTAGAGCATGAGCGCCGCGAACAGAAACTTGTCCAGCAGCAGCCCGCACACCACCACGAGCAGGAATACGGTTCCGGAAATTCCCCTTTTAAGAATGTTGTTCATTGTCGGGAGTGGCTTTGGGGCCGAGAATCTTCTCGATGTCGTCGGCGAATATGACCTCCTTCTCCAGAAGCATCTCGGCTATCTGTGTGAATGCCTCCATGTTGTCCTTGAGCAGCCCCACCGTCTTGTCATGGACAGTCTGCACGAGGGACTTCACCTCCTGGTCCATGTCCTCTGCGAGCTTCTCGCTATAGGGCTTGGAGAGGTCATAGCCTCTCGAACCGGTGGAGTCATAGAACGAAATCTCGCCCACCTTCTCGCTCATTCCATAGTACTGGACCATGCTGTAGGCTATGCGAGTGAGGCGCTCCAGGTCGTTGATGGCTCCCGAAGCGGGCTCGCCGTTGATCAGCTCCTCGGCGGCCCTTCCGCCCATAAGCGTGCACATCTCGTCCATAAGCACGGACTTGGAGACTATCTTTCTTTCTGCGGGAAGGCTCCATGTCAGGCCGAGCGCCTGTCCGCGGGGGATCAGGCTCACCTTGAACACAGGGTCGGCGTTGGGCAGAAGCCAGCCCGCTATGGCATGGCCAGCCTCGTGATAGGCCGTGGTCCTCTTTTCCTTCTCCGACATTATGGTGGCGTTCTTCCTCTCCAGACCGCCCACTATCCTGTCGACGGCGTCGAGAAAGTCCTGAGTGTCGATCAGAGCCTTGTTCCTTCTGGCGGCGGTCAGCGCGGCCTCGTTGCAGACATTGGCTATGTCGGCTCCGGAGAATCCCGGAGTGTGCTTGGCCATGAACTCCACATTGAAGTCGGGAGCGACCTTGAGACCCTTCAGATGGACCTGGAAAATCTCTTCCCTCTCCTTCAGCTCGGGCAGGTCCACATGGATCTGGCGGTCGAAACGGCCTGCGCGGAGCAGAGCCTTGTCGAGGATGTCGGCGCGGTTGGTGGCGGCGAGGATAATCACGCCGCTGTTGGTGCCGAAGCCGTCCATCTCGGTAAGCAGCTGGTTGAGAGTGTTTTCCCTCTCGTCATTGGAAGAAAATCCCACATTCTTGCCCCTGGCGCGGCCCACGGCGTCGATCTCGTCGATGAAGACTATGCAGGGGGCCTTCTCCTTGGCCTGCCTGAACAGGTCGCGGACCCTGGACGCTCCCACTCCCACGAACATCTCCACGAAATCCGAACCGGAAATCGAGAAGAAGGGCACGTTGGCCTCCCCTGCCACGGCCTTGGCCAGCAGGGTCTTGCCGGTTCCGGGAGGGCCGACCAGCAGCGCTCCCTTGGGGATTTTGGCACCCAGCGAGGTATATTTGGAGGGGTTCTTCAGGAAATCGACTATCTCCATCACCTCCTCCTTGGCTCCGTAGAGACCCGCGACGTCCTTGAACGTCACGTTCACGGTGTTCTTGTCGGCCAGCTTTCCGGTGGATTTTCCCACATTGAAGACTCCGCCCATTCCCCCGCCGCCGGCGGAGTTGTTGTTGCGGCCGAAGCCCCTGAACATCCATATCCAGAAGATGATCAGCATGACCGGGAAGATGAGCCACTCGAGCACCTGCGACCACACTTTGTCGTCGTTGATCATCTCCACCTGGAACTTCTCGCCCTCGGGGAGAGCCTCGTTCAGCTCGCCGAAGCGGGTCTCAGGGTCGAACTTGCTGGAGACGATGAAGGTGAAATGGGGCGACCTGGCGGGCACCTGTCCCCCGAACTTGTCGGCATATTTCGCTATGCGGTCCGGACGGACGGTTATGTCGCCCTTGTAGTCGTTGCGGGTGAAGGTTATCTCCTTGACGTCACCGGCCTTGATCATGGTCTCGACATCCGCCCACTCAATCTTCTGGGGATTGGCCGACGGCTGCCTGTTCAGCATCCAGATGATGCCCACCACAAGCAGAAGGTAGAACCAGGAAAAACCGAGATTTATCCTCACGATCTTTCTCTTGCCTTTTTTCTGTGACATCCTATTCTTCCTCTTTGGTGATCTTCTTGACTTTCTTCACGGAGGCCCTCACCTTGGTGGCAGCCTTCGGCTTGACTCTGGCCGCGGAGGCCTCTTCCTTCTCCTTCTGGAAGTCGCTGTCCTCATACACTTTCTTAGGAGCGTCGGCCCACAGGTCCTCGAGCCTGTAGAAATCCCTGTATTCCGTGAGGAAGATGTGCACTACGATGTCCCCGAAGTCGAGGATGATCCAGAAGTCGTTCTCGAGTCCCTGCATGCGCACCACCTTGACTCCGAGCTTCTCCTGCATCTTGACGATGACATTGTCGGCTACGGCCGCGACGGCCGTTGTGGAATCCGCGTTGCAGATCACGAAATGGTCGGCGATGGCCGAGCCTATCGGTCTGAGGTCGAGCGAAACTACATTCTTGGCTTTCTTTTCGAGCATTGCCTCGGCTATGACCTCTACTGGTGTCTGATTCATATTGATTTCGATGTGAAGTTTATATACGTTCGAAAAAATTATCTTTGCATCATACAAATATATAACAAAATCCTGACCAATGGCACAGCGTTTCTCCACAATATGGATGGATTCGGTCGATTCCACTAATTCCGAGATAGTTAGACGGCTTCCGGAGCTTGACAATCTGTCAGTCATAGCGGCCGTTGACCAGACTGCCGGCAGGGGCCAGAGGGGCAACAGCTGGAAGGTGGAGCCGGGCGCGAACCTCACCTTTTCCGTGCTCCTGCGCTTCGGCGGGGACGGTCTCGCTCCGGTCCATGCCAGGGAACAGTTCTGCATAAGCATGGCCACCGCCCTCGCCCAGGTGGAATATTTCGCCTCGCGCGGAATCGCGGCTTCGGTCAAATGGCCCAACGACATCTATTGCCGCAACCGGAAAATCAGCGGCGTGCTCATCGAGAACACGCTGTCCGGCAGCGGGATAAGCCGGAGCATAATCGGGATAGGCATGAACGTCAACCAGACGGAATTCCCGCCGCAGCTGCTGAATCCGGTGTCCATGGCGGTGCTGACCGGGAAAAGATATGACGTCCGCGGCGAGCTGGATGCATTTCTTCCCATTCTGGGCAGGCATCTGGAGATGATTCAGACCGAAGAGGGCCGGAAAAAGGTCGCGGAGAAGTATCTGGAGCATATGTTCGCCTTCGGGGAGTCCAGAACCTTCACCGACTGCTCCGACGGCAATCCTTTCACCGGAAAAATCACCGGAGTCACCCCCGAGGGAAGGCTCCGCATCGAGACCGCCGAAGGAGCCCTCAGAGAATTCGCCTTCAAGGAAGTCAGTTTCGTCCTCTGACGGCGTCGATGACGCTTTCCGGGTCGGCGGCCTTGAAAACGGCGCTGCCCATGACCAGGATGTCGGCCCCCGCTTCGACTACCGCGGGCGCGTTGGACGCGTTTATGCCTCCGTCCACCTCTATCTTGACGTTCAGGCCGCGCCTGAGAATCTCCTTTTTCACCGTCCGGATCCTGTCCAGAGTGCCTTCTATGAACTTCTGGCCGCCGAATCCGGCGAAAACCGACATCAGCAGGACATAGTCCGCGCTGTCCAGATGCGGATAGAGCCTCTCGACGGGAATGTCCGGATTTATGACCAGTCCGGCCTTGATCCCCTTAGAGCGGATGAGCCCGAGAAGCGCATCCACGTCGCCGCCATAGCCCGCGACGGCCTCTTCATGGAAGCTTATCATCGAAGCCCCCGTCTCAGCGAAGCCGGGAATGTATTTCTCCGGCCGGGTGATCATAAGATGCACATCCATAGGCTTTTCGGCGACCGAGGCCACCGCCTTCACCACTGGGAATCCGAAGGAGATGTTGGGGACGAAAATCCCGTCCATTATGTCAAGATGGAGTATGTCGGCCTTCCTGTTGACAAGGTCGACAGCCGCGCCGAGATTCAGAAAATCGGCCGCGAGCAGGGATGGAGCGCAGAGTGCCATAACACAGCGTTGTTATCACGTGCCCTGTGCCGGACGCGGCGTGCGTCAGGCGGGCGAGAGAATGTTCTCTATATCGTTGACGTATTTCTTGAACGTCCTGTCGGTGGCCATGAGGTCGGACACCGTGGAGCATGCGTGCATCACGGTCGCATGGTCCTTGCCTCCGAGACCGTCGCCGATGGCGGTGAGGGAGCAGTTCAGCAGATTGCGGCTCAGATACATGGCTATCTGTCTGGCCTGCACTATCTGCCTCTTTCTCGACTTGGAGAGGAGGTCTTCGCGGGAGATGTTGAAATAGTCGCACACCGTGGACTGGACCCTGTCCATCGAGAGGTCCTTCTTCTCCTCGCCCACTATCTGTCCGGCGATTCTCTCCGCAAGGGCCAGGGTGATGTCCTCGTGGCCGAGCGTGGCCCTGAATATCAGGGAGATGAGAGTGCCTTCCAGCTCTCTGAAATTGGACTTTATCCGCGAAGCGAGATACTTCAGCACCTCTTCGTCAATCTCGACTCCCTCGCGGAAAGCCCTCGCGCGGAGCATCTCGAGCCTGGTGGCGTATTCGGGACGCTGGAGCTCGATCGAGAGACCCCATTTCATCCTGGAGAGAAGCCTCTCCTCGAAGTTCTGCAGGTCCACGGGGGCGCGGTCCGAAGTGAATATGAGCTGCTTGCCGCTTTCGTGCAGATGGTTGAATATGGTGAAGAAGGCGTTCTGCGAGCCGGGGCCCACGAGATCATGGATGTCGTCCACGATCAGCACGTCGATCTTGCAGTAGAATGCGAGGAAATCGGTGAGTTTGTTCTTCCCTATCGTCGCGTTGACATACTGCGACTTGAATTCGCTTCCGGAGACATAGAGGACAATCTTGTCGGGGAATTTCTCCTTGATCTTCAGGCCTATGGCCTGGGCGAGATGGGTCTTTCCCAGTCCGGGGCCTCCGAAGATGAACAGAGGGTTGAACGGGGTGTTGCCGGGATTGTCCGAGATGCTCAGGCCCGCGGTGATGCCCATCTTGTTGCACTGGCCTTCCACAAGGTTGGCGAAGTCATATATGGGATTGAGCCGGGGATTGATCGATATCTTCTTCAGTCCGGGGAAAACGAAGGGTCCGGGATTGCCTTCCGCGGGATAGGTCGCCACGGAAATCGGCTTGTTCACCGGAGGAACGGACTCCGCCGAGGGAAAACGCATCGCCGGCTGGTTTCTGACGGGGTTGACCTTATATATGAGGCGGGCACCCTCGCCGATCACGCGTTTGAGAGTCTTCTTGAGCACGTCCAGATAGGCTTCCTCCAGATATTCGCGGAAGAAATCGGACGGCACCTCTATGGTGATGGTGGAATCCTTGAAGGCGACGGGCTTCAGGGGCTTGAACCACGTGTCGAACTTCTGCGGCTCAATGATCTGCTGTATGATCCTGAGGCAGTTGTTCCAGACGGTTATGTGTTCGTTTCTGTCCATGTAACTTTTTTCTCGTCGCTTCTTACACAAATGTGGGTGAAAAAAAAGTTACAAAAAAATGAAAATGCTATTGTTTCTTTAGGATTTTTTACACGAGTAAACGTTTACTCCCCTCGTTCGGACGAACTATAACCACTTGTCGCTCAAATGGTTGCGCCGGCAGGTTTTGCCTAATGGCGAGAAAACCTAACGTATTGCAAATTTGAAAGATTCAAATTACCTAAGTCGCTCAATACTTTGCCCTTCGACTTTTACGAGGAAGGCTCCGGAGAACTTCTTGCCGAGCGCAACATGCTTTTCTTTCGCACTTTGCGGCGTGTTTCCGAGGCCGGCGACATATTTGTAAAGGTTTCCGCTCTTGACGGTCAGTATCTCCTCGCCCTTGAAAAACGGATCGTCGGCGCTCATCTTCTTGGCGCTCGCCAGAATCTGGGTCCCATAGACGGTCTCCCCTTCCGCGGCTGCCTTGACATCGGCATTGTCCGAAGTCTTTGCCGAAGCGCCGGTCTGAGCCGTCTCAGCGGCCTTGCCCTTTGCATTGGCCTGAGTTTCAGCCGCTTTGCTGTCCGCAGCCTTTGCCGCCGGCTTGTCGGCGGACGTTTTCTGCGGCTCAACGGGCTTCACGTCCACGCTGCTGTCATACTCCTTCTTATAAGAGACTATAGCTTTATATATGTTGCGCGCGATCTCGTCCTGGCCGCTCTCGGTGCGGAGCTTTGCCAGGTCTGAAGTGCCCGTTATGAAGCCGCACTCAATCAGGACCGCCGGCATAGTGGTCTTCCACAGCACCAGGAAAGGGTCCTGCGATATGCCCCTGTTTTTCAGGACCGGCCCCTTTGCGAGCGACGCGCCCACATAGCCTGCGAAATCGAGGCTCTGCTCCAGGTTGGAGTTCTGCATGAGGTTGAATATGATGTAGGATTCGGGGTCGTCGGGATTGAAGCCCTGATATTTGGTGTCATGGTCGCTTTCCAGCAGGATCACGGAGTTCTCCCTCCGGCACAGGTCCATGTTGGAGGAATAGAGGTCCCTGCCGGTGCGGGACTGCCCCAGAGTGTGGACCGAAAAGCCGCTGACCCCCGCCCATTTGCTGTTCTTTTTGGGATCGACGGAGTTTATGTGTATGGATATGAACAGGTTGGCGTCGTTCCTGTTGGCGATGGCGGCCCTCTCTCCGAGCTCTATGAACGTGTCCGTCTCTCTGGTCATCACGACCTTCATGTCCGGATATCCCTCATTGAGATACTTCCTGAGCTTGAGGCCGACGGACAGGACTATGTCCTTCTCCTTCACGTTCTTGCCGTCCCTGCTCACGCAGCCGGGGTCATGCCCGCCGTGGCCCGGGTCTATGCATATGACATTCAGGCCGGGAGTCTTGGCGCGCTGCTGCCCGCGCGAGGACTGAAAAGGAAGGAATAACAGCGCCAGAGCCAGAATGGCGGCTATATGTTTTTGCAAATAATTCAAAATGGCTTTATCTTTGTTGCTTTGCAAATTTAATTATTTTGGCGGAAAATAAACATAGGACATCGGGCGGCAGGGTGCTTGCGGGCATTCTCTGCCTCATGTTGCTGCCCTCGTTCCTGGGACTCTCGCAGGACATAAAGCGAGCCCGGAAACAACAGCGTACTGTCTTCAACCAGACGGCCGTCGTGAAAAGGGACAGCATAGTGATTCCGGATTCCGTCAAAGTGAGGCGCGACTCCATCCACAGGGCCGATTCCATATTCCGCTCGGACTCCCTCGCCCTGCAGAAAAAGAGCTCGCTAAGCGCCCCGGCCTTTTCCGGAGCCAAGGACTCGGTCAGGGAGGTATTCACCGAGGGACAGCGGAAGATATTCTATTATGGCGACGTGAGCGTAGAGTATGGAAATGTGAAGCTTACGGCCGATTACATGGAGTATGACATGAAGTCCGGATCGGTCTTCGCCAGAGGCACTCTCGACACCCTCACGGGCGAAGTGAAAGGCCAGCCGACCATGAGCGAGGGCGGAAGCACCTACACCATGGAGGAGGTCCGCTACAACTTCAATACGAAAAAGGCCCGCATCACCAACATGATCACCCAGCAGGACGACGGACTCCTGCACGGAAAGAACATCAAGATGATGCCCGACCGCTCGATCAACATCACCCACGGAAAATATACGGTCTGCGACCTCGAGAATCCGCACTACTACATGACCCTCTCGGCCGCTAAAGTGATGACCAAGCCCTCGCAGAAGACCGTCTTCGGCCCTGCCGGAGTCGTGGTGGAGGACGTTCCTCTCCCGCTCGGCATCCCCTTCGGCTTCATCCCCAAGCGGCCTTCGCGCGCGACCGGCCTCCTGGTCCCGACCATAGGAGAGGAGACTTCCAGAGGTTTCTATCTCAGGGACGGAGGCATGTATTTCGTGTTCGGCGACCATCTGGACCTCTCCCTGACCGGAGACTACTACACGCTGGGCTCCTGGGCCATAAACGTAAACTCCAGATACACCGTAAAATACAAGTTCAACGGCAACTTCTCCTTCACCATGTCCAACGACCAGACCGGAGAAAAGGGCAGCGCCGACTTCTTCCAGACCAGGAACTTCGGCGTGACATGGTCGCACTCGCAGGACAGCAAGGCCCATCCGGGAACCACGTTCAGCGCATCGGTGAATTTCTCCAGCCCCTCCAACAGCCGCTACAATTCCCGCTCGGTGAGCGACGCTCTCCAGAACCAGATTTCGTCGTCCATTTCATATTCGCGCAACTGGAACGGCAAGTTCAGCCTCTCGGTCAACGCCCTGCACAGCCAGAACTCCAGGGACAGCTCCTACACCTTCACCCTGCCTAACGTGACTTTCTCGGTCACGAGATTCTATCCCTTCAAGCAGAAATACCGCGTGGGCAAGGAGAAGTTCTATGAGAAATTCTCCCTGGGCTACAACACCACCCTGCAGAACAAGATAAACTTCAAGGCCAGCGAGTTCGGCAAGGACGGCTTCCTGGACAAGTTCCAGAACGGAATGACCCACAATTTCCAGATAGGACTCCCCAACTTCACGTTGCTCAACTATCTGAATTTCACCCCGAGCGTGAGCTATGGCATGAACTGGTTCTTCAGGAAGCAGGACTATGAATATGACGCCTCGCAGAACAAGCTGGTGAGCCACGACAGCGGGATGATGAGCGCCTTCGGAATCACCCAGAACTATTCCGGAAGCGTGTCCATGAGCACCAGGATCTATGGTCTGTTCAATTTCGGCAAGAACCACAGGATCCAGGCCATCAGGCATGTGATATCGCCGTCGATATCGGTCTCCTACAGCCCTGAGAAGGGAACATATGCCAACGGCTGGCGAACCTACAGCTACACCGACGCTGACGGCAACGCCCAGACCTATGACTATAACATCTATGCCGGCCAGGTCTATTCTGCCCCGAGCAAAGGCAAGTCCGGCAGCATGAGCATATCCATAGGCAACAACCTGGAAGCCAAGATCAGAGACCCCAGGGACACCACCGGCACCGGGACCAAGAAGGTCAAGCTCATAGACAACCTCAACATCAACACCGGCTATAATTTCCTGGCCGAGCAGTTCAAGATGAGCAACATAGGCGTGTCCATGTCCACCAGCGTGTTCGGCAAGGTGGGCATAAGCGGAAACATGAGCCTGGATCCGTATGCGATCGATGAAAAAGGCCAGCGCGTCAACAAGTTCAATATCTCTCAGGAGGGCTGGATGCATCCCGTGCGACTGACCAGCGCCAGCGCCTCGATGTCCTATTCCTTCTCCGGCGAGGGCACGGTCAAGGGCAACGACGGCTCGGCGGCTTCGTCCGAAAGCGGTTCCGACGGGGCTGCAAGCTATTACAAGAGAGTCTATTACCATCCCGTCACCGGCGAATACATCCCCGGCGGCTGGCTCTATTACACCAACCCCAACGTCCCCTGGTCGGTCAACCTGAACTATTCCTTCTCCTACGCCAAGTCCTACCGCTATGCCGACGAGAAGCTGAACACGGTCAACAGGATAACCCAGACCCTGGGCATGTCCGGAAATGTCCGTCTCACGCCCAAGATGACCCTGAACCTGACCACCGGATTTGACCTTTCGGCCATGAAGCTGACCACCACGCAGCTGAGCGCCAGCTATGACCTCCACTGCTTCAACATCGCAGTGTCGTGGGTGCCTACGGGAACATGGCAGTCCTACAGCTTCAGGATTGCCGCCAACGCCTCCGCCCTGTCCGACCTCCTGAGGTTCAAGAAGAGCACAAGTTACTGGGACAGAAGGTAAAATTTCGCGGAATTTTCCCCCTCTCCTTTGTATTTTTTCAATATTTGGCTATTTTTGCGGAATCGTAATCGGGACGAGGCTGTTTCTGCGCCGAGTCGCTTTTCCGCTACATATCTTTTCATTTCAGAAACAATCAACATTTGAAATATGCCACACAGCTTATCCGAGCTTAATTCCATGGACGAGAATCAGCTCAGGACCATTGCCGATGAACTGGGAATCAAGGGGACCAAGAAGATGACTGCCGAAGAGCTCGGCTTTTCCATCCTCGACCAGGAGGCCATAAACATGTCAAAAGCTCCGCTTCCGGACGAGAAGAAGAGGAAGCCGCGCCAGCCCAGGACAAAGGCTCCCAGAGGCGCGAAACCGGCCGCAAATGCCGCAGAGACGGCAAATGAGGAGCCGGCAGCCGCAGAGGAGAAGGTGGCCGCCCAGGCCGCTCCGGATGCGCAGAACGCTCCCAAGAAGAGAGGCCGCAAGCCCAAGAACGCCGCCGGCAGCGCCCAGAACCAGAACGAGGGTGCGGCTCCTCAGGCCGCAAAGGCCGCTCCCGAAGCCCAGGCTCAGGAGCAGGAGCAGAGGCCCCGCCGCGGCAGAAAGCCGAAAAACGCTCAGGAGAAGCCCGTGGACAAGGCTGCCGCCGCACAGGAGGCGCCCGCTGCCGAGACCGCAAAACAGGCCGCTCCTGCAGCTTCCAAGGCCCCTGTCGAGGCAGAGCAGCATGACGCAGCGGCCGAAGCGGCTCAGGAGCAGCGCCGCGCAGCCCAGAGGCAGAAGGCCGAGATGCTCATTCAGAGGATCGACCAGCAGCTCCAGCAGAGGCAGCGCAACAACAATAACGGCAGCAACGGAAATAACGGTAATGGCGTCAACGGCGCCAACGGCTATAACGGCGGCGAACAGCAGCAGCCGCGCCAGCCCCAGCCTCAGCCTCAGGCTCCGAAGGTGGAGTTCGAGGGCACCGTGGAGGCTACGGGCGTGCTTGAGATCATGCCCGACGGATATGGATTCCTGAGGTCGTCGGACTATAACTATCTCAACTCTCCGGACGATGTCTATGTGTCTCAGAACCAGATAAAGACCAATGCGCTGAAAACCGGCGACACCGTCACTGGCGAGATCCGTCCCCCCAGAGAGGGCGACAAGTATTTCCCGCTCGTCAAGATCAAATATATCAACGGGCGCACTCCGGAATTCATCCGCGACCGCGTGCCGTTCGACTTCCTCACACCCCTGTTCCCCGACGAGAAGTTCAATCTCCTCGGCCATGGACATGAAAAGGACATCTCCTGCCGCGTGGTGGATCTGTTCACCCCCATCGGAAAGGGTCAGCGAGGCCTGATAGTCGCTCAGCCCAAGACCGGTAAGACGATGCTGCTCAAGTCCATAGCCAACGCCATCGCCGACAATCACCCCGAGGTCTATGAAATCGTCCTCCTGATTGACGAAAGGCCTGAGGAGGTCACCGACATGAGCCGCAGCGTGAAGGCCGAGGTCGTGGCATCGACTTTCGACGAGCCCGCCGAGAGGCATGTCAAAGTGGCCAACATGGTCATAGAGAAGGCCCGCCGCCTTGTGGAGTGCGGCCATGATGTGGTGATCCTCCTTGACTCGATCACCCGTCTGGCCAGGGCCTATAACACTGTGCAGCCGGCATCCGGCAAGGTGCTCACCGGCGGTGTGGACGCCAATGCGCTCCAGAAGCCCAAGCGCTTCTTCGGCGCCGCCAGAAACATCGAGGGCGGCGGATCGCTCACCATCCTGGCCACGGCTCTGACCGACACGGGCTCCAAGATGGACGACGTCATCTTCGAGGAGTTCAAGGGCACCGGCAACATGGAGCTCCAGCTGGACAGAGCCCTGTCCAACAGGAGGATATTCCCCGCCGTGAACGTGGTTCTCTCGGGCACCAGAAGGGACGACCTTCTCTACAGCCCCGACCAGGCCAACAGGGTGTGGATTCTCCGCAAGCTGCTTGCCGACATGAACTCCACCGAAGCGATGAACTTCATCCTTCAGATTATGGACCAGTATCAGACCAACGAGTCTCTGCTGGAGAACATGAACAAAGTGAGTCCACGCGACGCCAAGTACTACGATTCTTTCTGATAAAAACATCCTGAATGATGGGATTCAGATTTGAAGACACGATAGTCGCTCCTGCCACCGTTCCCGGTGCGGGAGCGCTTTCCGTTATACGACTTTCAGGCCCTTCGGTATATGAAGTGCTGGATAAGACAATCTCGTTCAAGAAAGGGAATGTCAATGATTTCCGGCCATATACAATCCATTTCGGTTCCATCCTGCGCGAGGACGGCGCCGTTCTGGACGATGTGCTCGTGTCCGTGTTCAGGGCCCCTCATTCCTACACCGGCGAAGACTCTGCGGAGATCTCCTGCCATGCCTCCGCCTATATCGTGTCCGAGGCTCTGCGGCTCCTGACCGGCGCCGGCGCCAGGCCTGCGGGACCGGGAGAATTCACCAAGAGGGCTTTCCTGAACGGAAAGATGGACCTTGCGCAGGCAGAAGCCGTCGCCGACCTGATTTCGGCGCGCGACGAGGCGTCCAGAAGGGTCGCCTTCAGCCAGCTCCGCGGAGGGGTGTCTTCAGAACTTAAACATTTGAGGGACAAGCTTCTGGAGCTCACGGCCCTGATGGAGCTGGAGCTGGATTTCAGCGAGGAGGATGTGGAGTTTGCCGACCGGGACAGGCTTTCCGCCCTGCTGGACGAGGCCATAGACCGGGTGTCGTCGCTTGCCGACTCGTTCCGCGCCGGCAATGCGATCAGAAACGGGGTGCCCGTGGTGATCGCCGGAGCGCCCAACACCGGCAAGAGCACTCTGCTCAATGCCCTGCTGGGAGATGAAAGGGCGATAGTCTCCGACATCCCCGGGACGACTCGCGACACTGTGGAGGATGTCGTGAACATAGGCGGAGTCAGCTTCAGATTCATCGACACGGCCGGGCTGCGCGAGACGCAGGAAACTGTCGAAAAGATGGGTATCGAGCGCTCTCTTCAGAAGCTCGGACAGGCTTCTCTGGTGCTTGCCGTGGTCGATGCGGACGGGGATCCGGAGACGGTCCGGGGCTCGCTCGAGGAGATTGCCGGTGCGCTCGATCTGGGCTGGCAGAAGTGCCTGGTTTTGATCAATAAAATCGATAAATTGAGCGATAACAAAAAAGTTTCCGCTCTGAACAAACTCGTTTCCTCAATTGACGGAAAGCTCGTTTGCATGGAAATCTCCGCAAAGGAGGGCATCGGGCTTCCTGCGGTGAAAAACTGGCTTGCGGACTCTCAGAAAGGCCTTCTGGCCCACTCCGACGACACTGTCCTGGTGACGAATGTGCGCCATTTCAATGCTCTCCGCGAGTCGCTTTCCTATCTGCTCAAGGCCCGCGAGGGACTCGCCTGCTCCCGCCCCTCCGACCTCGTCGCCCAGGATCTCCGCGACGCCATAAATCCCATCGGCGCCGTCATCGGCGACTCCATCACCCCCGACGAAACCCTCGGTCTCATCTTCTCCAGGTTCTGCATCGGAAA
>CAZIFT010000039.1:0-14809 GCA_964538395.1 uncultured Muribaculaceae bacterium | reverse complement strand
GTGGTGCATTCGCCGAGCTTATAGATAGTATCTCCCTCGAGGACAATCTTGCCACCGTTCGCCCAGAAGATATGGCGCTCGGTATCAGAGTTGCCCGTTGCCGTTATGCCTGTGTAGCCTTCCCTAAAAGACTTCGGGAATTACTCCTCGAGCCAGGTCTTCAGCGTGTTGATGATCTCGTCTCTGACGGGCTCGTCGAAGGAACTGATGTGGGTGCCGTGGCTGCCGCCGTCCTTGACATAAATCTTGAGATTCTGCTTCTTGGAAGTGTCAAGCCATGTGCACACTCCGGAAGAGCCCCACGGGTCATATCCGCCATAGATATATATCATCTTGGGGTCATTCTCCTTGAGGAACTTCACCGTATGCTTATAGAGAGTGTTGTCGAACTTGAGCTGATTCTCGGGAGCGTCCAGCATCACGCGGCGCAGATAGTCCTTGGTGGTCTTGATGGACATATACTTCTTGAAGGGACGGATGTCATAGCCATAATAGCCGAGCTCTTTGGCGGCCATCACGTCGAAAGAGTAATAGGGACTCTGCTTCGAGAAATAGTCAGGCTCGCACAGGCCGAGGAAATAGTCGAAGATCTCCTTGTCCGGAGCGTCCAGCGAAGGAATGCTGGAGATGGGGGTGCCATACTGCCAGATGGCATAGCGGAACTCCATCACGCTCAGGTCATAGACCTCCTCGAGAGGAACCCTGAAGGTGTAGCCCTTCTCCTCGCAGTGCTTCTTGTACATGGGGAAGAAGACATCTCTCTTCTTGAAAAGGTTCATCATGAAGTCCGAGATGACCTTTCTGTCGGCGGGAGTGCCCACCTTGTCGGAAAGGAAAGGCTCATGCCTTCCGTCCTCCACAGACTTGTTGAGAGGGCCCACATAGGGGACAGAGATGTCCACATCGTCCGGATAATAGGCACGGTAGAACATGGTGGTCTGGCCGCCCTTGCTCACGCCCGTGGAAATCCACTTGCCCGGATACACGGTCTTGAGCATCTCCACCACATGATGGAGGTCTGCGAGCGAGTTGCCCACAGTGAGATAATTCCAGTCCTTGTCGGCCGGAGTGGAGTCGGCGAAATATCTGTATTCCACCACCACGAGGTTGGTGTTGAACAGCCTGGAGAGCTCCTCCTGATAGCCGGGGCTGAGCGCATATCCTGCCCAGTATCCCTCGGTCACGAGCACCGTGGGCCTGTCATAGCCGGCGTGGCACACGACCACCCTCTGCTCGAAGGTGCCCGGGTCCTTCTTCCTCACGTCATCGCTGACATATTTCACATAGGTCTGCATGCCGGGAGCCATCTCGCCGGCGGCCTCCGGATTCTCGGGCCTGGTCACATGCAGAAGGTATTTCTCGGAAAAAGCCTTGGTTTCAAGTTTTTCCACACCCGAGACCGTGTTGAGGGACTTCAGGGTGTTTTCCAGCTTTGTCTGAGCCGGAAGGGCGAGCGAGAACAGCGCCAGAGCGGCGCCCGCTGCCATGAATTTGACAAAACTTCTCATTATGGTTAGAAATTATGGGTTGTTCTACTGTCGGGACTCATAATAGTTCATGAACGCGCGGTTCACGAGCTTCACTCCGCCCGGGGTGGGGTAGTCCCCGCTGAAATACCAGTCGCCGCGGTTCTTCGGGCAGGCCTTGTGGAGGCCTTCTATGGACTGATAGACAATCTCTATGGGGGTAGTCACTCCGTCGGGGCGCAGCATCTCCACCATCTTGTCCGAAATCTCCTCGGGGGTGAAGGGCTCATATATCTCCTTGACATAGTTCTTCATCTCGGACGAGGGCAGGTCCTTCTGCGCGGCGCACTTTTCATAGATGGCCGCGATCCTGTCCCAGATGCCCCTCTCGATGTGCAGCTCTATGGCTGCGCGGAAGGCGATGAACTCCTCCATCTTGGACATGTCGATTCCGTAATAGTCCGGATAGCGCACCTGCGGGCAGGAGCTCACGAGGACTATCTTCTTGGGGTGCAGGCGGTCCAGAATCTTCAGGATGCTCTCCTTGAGAGTGGTGCCTCTGACTATGGAGTCGTCGATGACCACGAGGTTGTCCACATAGGGCGTCACCGAGCCGTAGGTGATGTCATAGACATGGGCGGCGAGGTCGTTGCGGGAGTTGCTCTCGGTGATGAAGGTCCTGAGCTTGATGTCCTTGATGGCCACCTTCTCGCTTCTCACATAGTCGTGGAGAATGGCGCGGAGCTCGTCCTTGTCCGGGATATGGTCATGGACCAGGTCATAGATCTCGTTCACCTTCTGCTCGTTCATCTTCTTCTTGAAGCCCTCCATCATGCCGTAGAAAGCGACTTCGGCGGTGTTCGGGATGAAGCTGAACACGGTGTGCTTCAGGTCTCCGTCTATGGCCTTGCTGATGGGCTCGGTGAGCTGCTCTCCGAGAGCCTTCCTCTCCACATAGATGTCCTTGTCGGACCCGCGGCTGAAATAGACCCTCTCGAACGAGCAGGGCCTCACCTCCTTCGGCTCTATGATCTGGGTGAGGCGCACCTCTCCGTGCTTGTTCACCGTCAGAGCCTGGCCCGGGGCGAGCTCATGGATCTGCTCCGCCTCCAGCTCGAAGGCGGTCTGGATCACAGGCCTCTCGGACGCCACCACCAGGACCTCGTCGTCCTCATACCAGAAGCCGGGACGTATGCCCCAGGGGTCGCGCATCGAGAACATCTCGCCGCTGCCGGTGAAACCGCACAGGACGAAGCCGCCGTCAAACGACGGGGTGGAAGTCCTCAGAATGTTGCATATGTCTATGTTGTCCTCTATGTAGCGGGTTATGTCCTGGTTCTCAAGACCTTTCTCCTTCGCCTGCACGAACAGCCTCTCGCTCTCGCGGTCCAGCCTGTGGCCGAGCAGCTCGAGCATGATGTAGGTGTCGTTGTAGATTCTGGGATGCTGTCCCTTGGCCACTATGTCGCTGAACACCTCGTCCACGTTGGTGAGGTTGAAGTTTCCGCATATGCAGAGGTTCTTCGCCCTCCAGTTGTCGCGCCTCATGAAGGGGTGGACATGGGCCAGGCCGCTCTTGCCAGTGGTGGAGTAGCGCAGATGTCCCATATAGATCTCTCCGGCATAGGGGAGATTGATTTCGGCCCACTCGGGGTCGCTGAGCTTCGCGGGGTCCACTCCCTCGAAGTTCTTCTGGACATTGGCGAAGATTTCGGTGATCGCTCCGCTGCCGAGCGCCCTCTCCCTGAACATATATTCCTCGCCGGGAAGAGCGTTCATCTTGTTGCAGGCGAGACCGGCGCCCTCCTGACCTCTGTTGTGCTGCTTTTCCATGAGAAGATACAGCTTGTTCAGGCCGTACATCCATGTGCCGTATTTCTTCTGGTAGTACTTCAGAGGTTTTTTCAGGCGGATCATCGCGACTCCGCACTCATGTTTTAGTGGTTCCATCGGTTTTCGAGCTGTTTGAAAAATGAGGCCGCAAGTTAGAAATAAATAACGGAAGAAACTATTTCCGCGCGGCCTCTTGTTTCACTTAATTTGTGTACAGCCCTTCCCTGGAGAGGAGGTGGTCAAGGTTGGCCACGCCATAGACCAGGATGGCGTTCACCACCGCCGAATGCTCCATGTATTCGGGTATGGCCTTGTTGTAGAGGTCGTTCTCGCTGTGCCAGATCTCGCCGTAGCTGAAGCCGTAGCCCTTGACGTCCTCCAGGTCTATGGACACCGTGGGCACTCCGTTCATTGCGAAATAGGCATGGTCGGAGCCGCCGGCCTTGTCGGGCCTGGGACCTGCCGGAGTCTCATCCTTCTTCACCTCGAAGGGAAAGTCGGGGTTGATGCCGGACACGGGTTCGCAGATCTTCACGAAGTCGTCATACATGGCGGGCTTCACGGTCACCGACGTTGCGACCTCGGGGCCGCCGTCGCGGTTGAAGTAGTTGGATATCTTCTCGAGCGGGACGGTCTTGTTCTCCACATAGTATTTCGAACCGTAGAGTCCGTATTCCTCGGCCGTCCATATGGCGAAAATCACTGTCCTTTCGGGCTTTGCGCCGCTTGTGGCGAGCAGGCGGGCCGACTCCATGTTCACTGCGGTGCCCTGTCCGTCGTCGATGGCTCCGGTGGCGGTGTCGAACGAGTCGAGATGGCTTCCGGAGATGACATATTCATTGGGATACTTGCTTCCGCGGATGATGCCCAGGATGTTGTGGTACTTGACCGGTCCGGGGTAGAAGTGGTTCCTGATGTCGAACTCGAGCTCGAACCTGTCCTTCCTCAGGACCTTGGCGCGGATTTTCTCATACTGGACGGCGTCCAGCTTGATGTCCGGGACCTGGGGCAGGTTGTCCATGGTCATGTCATAGCAGTTGTTCCTGTCATACAGAGCCCTGATGGGCACATCGGTGGCCTGGATTATTCCCAGGATGCCGGCCTCCACCATCTCCTTATAGAACAGGGCGGGGGCGTCCTCTCCCTTCTCGATGGCCTCGGCCCTCTTGGCGTCACCCTTGGCGCTCCAGTCGATGGGCCAGCCGTTGGACTTTCCGCTGACAAGCACCCACGCGCCCTTCAGGCGTCCCTTGATGCTGTTGAACTCCTCGCGGGTCTTGGGCTCGATCACCACATGGCCCTTCTGCGGGCCCTGGGTGCCTCTGGTATAGGAAGGGGTGGAGAAATGCAGCTCCATTCCGTCCTCGCTGAGCATTCTGCCCTTCCACGGGCCGCGGTCGAAGCCGACATTGATCTGGCCGACTTCCTGCACCTGCACCTCGAGACCCCATTCCTTGAACTTGCCGATCACCCAGCTCTCCGCCTCCACTAGCGCATGGGAGCCCACAAGGCGTCCTCCTATCATGTTGGTGAGGTAGTCCTCGTGGTCCATGGTCTGGTTGTCCGCGGTTCCGGCGGCGATGACCTTTTCCACGACCTTGTCTCCTCCGCGGGTTGCGGCTGCGGCTGTCCCGGCCGTCATGACGGCGAGCAGTGCGGTGATTGTCAGTAGCTTATTCATTATCAATATGGTTTGGTTGGTTCTATGGAATTATTTTCTGTATATGAACTTGCCGGCGCACATCACGGCGCGTATGCATCCGGAGTCGGCGGAATACACCCAGTCGGAGACCAGGTTGTGGCCGGGGGAGAGCCTCGGGTCGCCCAGGTCCACCAGCACGCAGTCGGCCACCTTGCCGGCCGCGATCACTCCGCCGTCGATTCCCATGGCTTCGGCTCCGTTCACCGTGGCCCATTTCAGTATCTCCCCGGCGGGAAGCAGCGAGGGGTCGCCGACATTTTCCAGCGAGTCGCCCTTGCCGGCGGACACCGCCTTGGCCAGCAGCGCCGCGAACTTCATCTCCTCCCTCATGTCCAGATTGTTGTTGGAAGAGCAGCCGTCGGTGCCCAGGCTCACCTTCACTCCGGAACGGACGGCCTCCTCATAGGGGAACCTGCCGCTGCCGAGCTTCATGTTGGAGCAGGGACAGTGGCTCACCGTCACGCCTCTTTCCGCCAGTATGTCCCATTCCTCGGCATCCACATGGACACAGTGGGCTGCAATCACGTCGCTTCCCAGGAAGCCTATGGAGTCGAGATAGCGCACCGGGGTGGTCCCGTGCTCTTTCAGGCAGTCCTGGACCTCCTGCAGGGTCTCGCTCAGATGGATGTGAATCTTGAGGCCGTTCTCGCGGGCCCATTCGGCGCTGCCCCTGAGCTTTTTCTCGCCCACCGTATAGATGGCGTGCGGGGCTATCGCGAGCTGGATGCGGCCGCCTGTCGGGTCCTTCCACTGCCTCACGAATTCATGCTTTCCGTCCTCGAGGGCCTTGGAGTGGTTCTCCATCACGGTTATGCCTATGCACGCCCGCATCCCGGACTCATCGACGGCCTTCACCGTCCTCTCCACCTCGAAGTACATGTCGTTGAAAAAGACCGTGCCCGATGCGGCCATCTCCTTGACTGCCAGGCGGCTGCCTTTCTCTATGTCGTCGGCCGTGAGCTTGTCCTCATAGGGCCAGATATATTCCTGCAGCCATTTCTGGAGCGGCATGTCGTCCGCATAGCCCCGGAGCAGGCTCATGGCCGCATGGGTGTGGGTGTTGTAGAAGGCCGGCAATATGGCCAGGCCTCCGGCATCGACGGTTTCGGCGGCCGGCGCCCCGTCGCAGACTCCTATGGCCTCGAATCGGCCGTTGTCAATCAATATGTTGGTCCTGACCCCGTTCAGGGTCACTCCGCGCAGAAGTATGCTCATTTCAAAAATCCTCCAAAGTGTATTCCGTGAAGGTACGAAAATTTTCAGACAACGCGGCCGCTCAGCGAATTTGTGGGGACGCCCGTTTGCACATTCGGCGGGGATGTTGTAATTTAGCCTGATGCGCGCGGCGGCGGTGCCGTGCGGGCGGAAAACTGATGAAAAAGGCTGTAAAAATATCGGTAGCTGCGGTTCTGGGCATATTGCTGGTGCTCATGGTCGCGGTGCAGGTGGTGCTGAACTCGGCATTCCTCACCCGGATGGCCGGAACGCTGGCCGACAAGTATGTGGACGGAGACCTCCGCTTCGGGAGCATCCGCGCGTCGGCCGTCTCCAGTTTTCCGAACCTCAACCTCTCGGTGGAGGACTTTTCGCTCACCTATCCCCACAGCCGTTTCGCCGCCTCCGACTCGCTCTGGATAAGGAACGGGCTGAGGTCGGCCGGACGCTCCGAAGCCTCGGACACGCTGGCCTCGTTCCGGAAGATGACCCTGTCGCTGAACTATCTTTCGTTCATACGCAAGGAGCTGAAGCTCTGCGAGGTGACTCTGGACGGCGCGAGGATTTTCGCGCACAGGAACGGGGGCCGGGGCAACTGGGAGCTGTTCAAGAACCTTTCTCCCTCTGACGACTCCGACACGACCTCGTCCGAGCTCCCGCGCATAGTCCTGAAAAGGCTGCAGCTCAAGGGCCGGCCTCTGATAGTCTTCACTTCGCCGCAGGACAGCGTCTTCGCCTCCGTGTCCATGAAGGAGGCTTCGTTCGGCGGGCATATGGACACCGGCAACTTCCACAGCTCGCGCATAAGCCTGAAAGCCGACAGCCTGGAGGTGAGGGGCCGCACGGCGAGCGACAGCGTCGCGTTCGGGCTGAACCGGCTTGACATAAAAGACCGCAAGAAGGCGTTTGACGTCCATGCCGACGCCTATGCCTTCCTGTCGTCGCCCTCTCTGGGCAACATAGACATTCCCATAGACCTGAAGGGAGAGGTTTCTTTCCCTTCCCGCAGCGCAGGCGAATTTTCAGTCAGGGACCTCAGACTCACGGCCGGGACCATAGACCTGAGCGGCGAGGCCGACGTGCGCCATGAAACCGACAGCACCTATGTCCGGGCCGAATTCCTCATAGCCGGCTGTCCTCTTCAGGAGACGGCCCGCAATTTCCTGGGCGGGGCTTTCCCCGAAGTGAAGGACATCTCCACCGACGCCACGGCCGACCTCACTGCCCTGTGCGACGGCTGGTATGTCCCGGCAAGGGCGGCCCTTCCGGAGCTGATAGCCCAGCTGAGCATCCCGGAGGCCACGGTGGAGTACAGCGGCTTCTCGCAGAAGGGCACCATAGCGGTGGACGTGAATGCGACCACCGACAGATATGGCAAGCTGGACGTGAGGCTTGACACTCTCGCGGCCGGAATCGCGGGACTGAGCCTCAGGGGCTCCGGATCGGCTGACGATGTGCTGTGCGGCGACCCTCTCATAATGCTGAGCGCCGCGGGCGGCGTGCGTCTGGACACTCTGGACTATCTCATGCCGGAGGGCATGCGGCTGGCCGGCGGAATCGAGGGCGAACTGGAGGGAATGGTGCTGCTTTCGGACCTGAGCCCCTACCGGTTCTCGCGCGCCGATGTGGAGGGGAGCGTCAGGACCGGCGGCATGCTGTTCGAGGACACCAGGGACACGATTACGGCCTTCATCGGGCCCTCGCGCATAGAAATAGGAAAGGATGACGGCGGGTCTGCTCTCGGAGCCGGGCTTCTGAGCCTCAGGAGCCGGGTGGACAGCGTGTTCGCAACCATAGGCAACGGCACTTTCGTGCGCGGCCGGGACTTCTCGCTTTCTCTGCAGAACGCCGAGAGCACCTTCAGCGAAGAGTTCGGCAACGAGCGGCATCCCATAGTGGGGACTCTCGGCGCCGGAGGTCTGGCCATGTTCGGGACGGACTCTATGTTCGTGGGCGTCAAGAACTTCAGCAACAGCTTCAGGATTTCGTCCACCGAGGCGACGGTCGATGACGGGGACGGCGGCCGCGTGAAAAAGGAGGTCCCGATCCTCTCGCTCGGCAGCAGGGCGGACGCCATGGCCATGAGGCAGGGCGTGAACAGGGTCACGGCCAGTTCGATGAATTTCGACATCTCGGCGGTGATGAAGAAGAACGGGAAGAGCGAGAAGCGGAAGCATTTTCTCGACTCGCTGCAGAAGGTCTATCCCGGGGTGCGCCGCGATTCGCTCATCTCCATGCTGGTCCGCCGCAACGGAGCGCCGGACTTCCTCCCGGACAAGTCCTTCAACAAGAACGACATAGACATACAGCTGAGCGAGTCTCTGGCGAAATATATCAGGGACTGGACGATAAAGGGCACGCTGGGAATGGCCGGCGGCTCCATAATCACCCCCTATTTCCCGCTGAAGAATTCGCTGGAGAATGTGTCGGGCGAGTTCGACAACGACAGGATCGAGGTGAAGAACCTCACCCTGCGCAGCGGAAGTTCGGACGCCAGCCTCTCTGGCACGGTGTCGGGCCTCCAGAGGGCGCTCACCGGCAAGGGACTGATAAAGGCCAGGATGAAGCTGACTTCGGACAGAATCCAGGCTGACGAGCTGATTTTCGCCTACAACAGCGGAGCGGGCTATATCCCGCCGGAGAGCGGGGAGTGGGCCATGGACGAGAGCGTCTCCGACGAGCAGTATATGGAGGAGGTGATGGCCGGGCGCGATGAGGTGGACAGCACCGTCGCGGCGCTGGCGCTTCCGGCCAATCTGGATGCGGAGCTTTCGCTGGAGGGCAATGCGATAGACTATGCGGCCCTGAATGTGGACTGGTTCGCCTCGGACATAAAGATAAAGCGAAAGACCCTGCAGATAACCAATACGGTGGCGACTTCCAACATGGGCGACATCTATCTGGAGGGCTTCTATTCCACCCGCGACGACATCACGGCCGGCTTCGACCTGAACCTCGCCGAGATCACGGCGGACAAGGTGATAACCCTGTTCCCGGCGGTGGATTCGCTCATGCCTATGCTCAAGTCCTTCAGGGGAGTGCTGGACTGCGAGATGGCGGCCACCTCGCAGCTGGACACGGCGATGAACCTGGTCACACCCTCGATCAAGGGCGTGATGAAGATAAGCGGCAGCGACCTCTCGGTGGCTGAGGAGGGCGAGTTCAAGAAGCTGGCCAAGATCCTGATGTTCAAGGACAAGAAGCTGGGGAAGATTCAGGACATGTCCGTGCAGGGACTCATATCGGACAACAAGCTGGAGGTGTTCCCCTTCGTAATGGCGGTGGACAGGTATCAGCTGGCCATGGACGGGACTCAGAATTTCGACCAGAGCTTCAAATATCACATTTCGGTGCTCAAGTCTCCGCTTCCTTTCCGCTTCGGGGTCAATCTCATGGGCAATTTCGACGACTGGAAGTATAAGCTGTGCAAGGCGAAGTATAAGAATGCCAATGTGCCGGTGTTCACCACTGAGCTTTCGGACATGCAGTATAATCTCGTGGAGTCCATCCACAACATCTTCTCGCGCGGGGCTGCGGCGGTGCTGAAGGAGACCGAGGGCGCGGCCAGGACGGTGGACAGCGCAAAGGACGCTTCCGGCTATGACACGGACACCGGAGAGCTGGACGAGGCCGAGCTGAAGGAATATGACGAGGCTGCGGAGGCTCCGGACGAACCCGACGGCCAGCCTGCGGCGGAGGACCCCGATGGCCAGTCTGCGGCCGGGAAGTCACTGGACGACTGAGCGCACCCGGGCCGGCCGGGCGAGGTCTTTTGAGAACCGGAAAAACTCTTTATATTTGCAGTTCTATCGGACTCAGATTCCGGCAGCTTCCCAAGGCCGGTTTCGGTGACGGGCCCATGTTACGGCCTTCCGATAGATTTTGCGGGTGTGTTGAAATGGTAGACAAGCCAGACTTAGGATCTGGTGCCTTAGTTGCGTATGGGTTCGAGTCCCTTCACCCGCACTCCGACGGTGGGGTTTCCCCCGTGGCGCCTCCATCCCGGCAGTTCTGAATCCGGAAAACAATCAAACACAGATAAATATGAAAAAACTGTCAGCTCTCGCAATCATGGCGGCATTGGTCCTGGCGGGCGCGCCGGCCTTTGCACAGGAAAAGGAAGATCTTGATTCTCAGTATGCCACAAGTCTGGTGAAGGCGGGGACCGACGCTCCGGCCCTTTCGCTCAAGTCCATGGACGGCAAGGCCGTCAGCCTTTCCGACTATAAGGGAAAATGGGTGGTCCTGGACTTCTGGGCCTCATGGTGCCCGGACTGCCGCAAGGACATCCCGGACGTGGTCCGTCTTTATAAGAAATTCCATCCCAAGGGCGTGGAGTTCATAGGCATAAGCTTCGACACCGACCGTGCGGCCTGGGAGAAGGCAGTGAAGGACTCGGGCCTCGAATGGACCCAGACCTGCGAGCTCGTGAGGATGAGCAAGTCCGCCGTCGCGCAGAGCTATGGGGTGGGCTGGATTCCGTCCATGGTGATAGTGGACCCCGACGGGAAGGTCTCTCTTTCCACGGTGACTCTCTCCAAGGCCGAGGCCGCGCTTGAAAAGGCCTTCCCGGAGAAGAAGTGACCCGGAAAGAATGACTGGAAATGACTATATTTGTGTCTATGATCCGTCTCTTCAGAACAGCGGCCGTCGTTTTGACCGTCCTTCTCCTGTGTTCGTGCGCAAACCGTCTGGAGCGCATCGAGCTGGTGTCGTGCGAGCTGGGCTCCATATCCATGACCTCTCTGCACAGCGCCAAGGGGACTCTGAACCTTGAAATCCGGAATCCGGCGATGAAGTTCACCGTCTCGGACATAGAGGGCACGCTGTATTTCGAAGGCAGGGAGATGGCGCAGTACAGCGCCGATCCGGTGACAATCAGGGCGCACAGGACCGAGACCTATCCCGTGGAATGCGTGATAACTCTTTCGTCCTCTTTCTCGCTGGGGATGCTAATGTCCATGGCGGGCAATTTCGACCCGGAGAAGATCACCGCCGACATAAGCGCCAGGGCGGGGATGAAGGCCGGTCCCTCGAAGAAGATCGAGCGCAAGGGCGTTCCGCTGAAGAAGCTGCTCGACAAGGCGGGATATGGAAAAAAGGCGGACGCGGACGCTGAAATATAGTTTTTATGGGAAACATCAGGCTACTTGCGGCGCTTGCCGCGGCTTTGGCAACAGTTTTGATATCAGCCTCGGGACTGAACGCGCAGAACGTCCCCGAGGACATGGCTATGGCCGATTCCGTCGTTTACAGACCGGCGGCCGCCGTGGATTCCTCGCTGGTGGGCACGAGCATAATGTCTCTGCTGGGCAGCGGAAAGGAGACGGTGACCGTGCATCAGTCGAAGGCGATGGAGAGCGCGCTGGAGAAGCATATCGCGGACAACCGCACCCGTCACATGTCGGGCTACCGGGTGAGAATCTTCTTCGACAACAGCCAGAAGGCAAGGCAGGAGTCCGAGGAGACGCTCAGGCGCTTCGAGGCAGGGCATCCCGGTGTGGCGGCCTACAGGAGCTACCAGAACCCTTATTTCAAGGTGACGGTGGGCGACTTCAGGACCAAGAGCGAGGCGCTGGAACTGCTTGAAAAGATAAGGACGGAGTTCCCCACCGCGTTCATACTCAAGGAAAACATCAATTACCCTGTCGTGGACAAGAATAACGCCTATGTCACGGACACGGTCAGGGTGGCGAAAAAGATATGGCAGGAACGCTGAAACAGGAATTGGGACTGAAGCAGCAGCAGAAGCTTTCGCCGCTGCAGATTCAGACCATCAAGCTCATAGAGCTCCCCATCCAGGAGCTCGAACAGCGCGTGCGCAAGGAGCTGGAGGAGAATCCGGTCCTGGAGGACTCGCCTGCGGAGAAGGAGGACGAGGGAGACGCTTCCGAGGGGGAGACTGAGGGAGATGTGTCGCTTTCCGACCTCGACGCTGACGATCCCATTCCTTCCTATAAGCTGAAAGTCAACAATTACGGCAAGGACGAGCGTCCCGAATACAACACCTTTTCGGTCAAGCAGAGTTTCACCCAGAGCCTTATGGAACAGCTCGGCTACAGGGAGCTGACTGAGCGTCAGCGGTCCATAGCCGCGTTCATAGTCGGCAGCCTGGACGACGACGGCTATCTCCGCCGCGACCTGGACAGCCTCGTGGACGACCTGGCCTTCAGGGCCGGCATAGAGACCGACCGGAAGGAGGTGGAGCAGATGCTGGCGGTGGTGCAGGAGTTCGACCCTGCGGGAGTCGGCGCCCGAGACCTGCGGGAATGTCTGCTGCTGCAGCTCAGGACCATGCCCAAGACTCCGGACGTGACCACCGCGCAGAAGATTCTCACCGACTATTTCCAGGACTTTTCGAACAGGCATTTCCAGAAGATAATGTCCAAGCTGAACCTGTCCGAGGCGGACATGAAGGCGGCCATGGGCAGGATAGTGAAGCTCAATCCCGCGCCCGGCGGCCAGATCGACGATTCCTACAACGACAAGGCCCAGCAGATCGTGCCCGACTTCAAGCTGGACCTGGTGGACGGCAATCTGGTGCTGACCATGCCCAGGTTTTCGCTGCCGGAGCTGAGGGTGAACAAGAAATATGCGGACATCCTGATGGACGCGGCCAATTCCTCGACCCGCCAGAAGAAGGAGGCCGCCACTTTCGTCAAGCAGAAGATAGATTCGGCGAAATGGTTCGTGGAGGCGCTGAAGCAGCGGCACAACACTCTGCTCACCACCATGCAGGCCATAATCGACTATCAGCACGACTATTTCATGGACGGCGACGAGTCGCATCTGCGCCCCATGGTGCTCAAGGATATCTCCGACAGGACCAAGTTCGACATCTCGACCATTTCCAGAGTGGTCAACAGCAAGTATATAGAGACCCATTTCGGAATTTTCTCGCTCAAATACTTCTTTTCCGAAGGCCTTGAAAACAAGGAGGGCGAGGAGGTCTCCACCCGCAAGCTCAAGAAGGTCCTGCAGGAATGTGTGGACGCCGAGGACAAGCATAAGCCGCTCACCGACGACCAGCTGGTGAAGGAGATGGAGGCCCGGGGCTATAACGTGGCCCGAAGGACCATCGCCAAATATCGCGGCCAGCTCGGAATCGCCACGGCCCGTCTCAGAAAGGAACTGTAGTTGTGGCTATAAGGCTTTCAGATCATTTCGGCTACGGCAAGCTGCTTCGCTTCACCGTCCCCACCATAGGGATGATGGTGTTCATGTCCGTCTATAATGTCGTGGACGGATTTTTTGTGTCTAATTTCGCCGGCAAGACGCCGTTTGCGGCGCTTAATCTAATATGGCCTTTCCTGAACATATTGGCCTGCGTGGGCTTTATGTTCGGGACCGGCGGCACGGCCATAGTCGCGAGGCTGCTGGGCAAGGGCAATCCGCGCAAGGCCAATCAGGTCTTTTCGCTTCTGGTCTATGCCGCGGTCGGGCTTGCGGTCGTTCTATCCATATTCGGCTTCATCTTCGTGCGGCGGATTGCGGTCCTGCTGGGGGCGACGCCGGACATGGTGGACTGGTGCGTGAGATATGCCCGCTATCTGCTGGCGGCGCTTCCGGCCATGGTCCTGCAGTTTCTCTTCCAGCCGCTTATGGTGGCGGCGGAGAAGCCGAAGCTCGGGTTCTATGTGACTTTCGCGGCGGGAATGACCAACATAGTCGGGGACGCCCTGCTTGTGGGCGTGTTCGGGCTGGGGCTGGACGGCGCCGCCATCGCGACCATGCTCAGCCAGTGCCTGGGCGGGGGAATCCCGCTGGTCTTTTTCCTGCGGCGGGACAACGGCACGGTTCTCCGCATAGGGCGGCCCACAAGGCAGCTGAAATATCTGGGCGAAACGGCGGTCAACGGCTCGTCAGAGCTGCTTTCCAATGTGTCGGCCTCCATAGTGAGCATGGCCTATAACTATCAGCTGATGAGGTATATAGGTGAGGACGGGGTTGCGGCCTATGGCACCATCGCCTATCTGATGTTCGTGTTTGTGGCTATATTCGTGGGCTATTCGATAGGGGTGTCGCCCGTCATCGGCTATAACTATGGGGCGGAGAATTATCCGGAGCAGCGCAATGTGTTCAGGAAGAGTCTGGCGCTCATTTTTGCCGGCTCGCTGCTGATGGCCGCGGCGTCGCAGATTCTGGCCGGACCTCTTGCCCGGCTCTATGTGGGCTATGACCCTGAGCTGGAGGCGCTCACGGAGCGCGCGTTCCGGATCTTCGGCATGTCGTTCCTGCTGTGCGGATTCAATATCTTCGCCTCGGCTATGTTCACCGCGCTCAGCAACGGCGTCATCTCGGCCGTGATCTCCTTCTTCAGGACTCTCGTGTGCGAGACCGCCACGGTCTTCATCCTGCCCGCCCTCTTCGGCGTGGACGCCATCTGGTTCTCGATAGTGGTGGCCGAATTCATCGCCCTCCTCCTCGCCTCCTGGTTCATCCTCCGCAAGCGCCGCCTCTACGGCTATCTTTAGTGCCCTGTCAACTGACATTCTGGCATCGGCAGTCTCCTTCGGAGACCTTCGCTTCGCTTAAAATGGCGGTCCTCAGACCGCCCGGCGGTGCGGGCATTTTGCCGCTGGCGAAGCCAGTC
>CAZIFT010000038.1:0-14834 GCA_964538395.1 uncultured Muribaculaceae bacterium | reverse complement strand
CGCACCGCCGGGCGGTCTGAGGACCGCCTTTCTAAGCCACGCGAAGGTCTCCGGAGGCGACTGCCGGATGCCGGAAAGCCAGAAACTAATACTTGACCTTGTCGGGGGTGGAGGACCAGAGGCGGAAGGCGGCGAGGGCCTCGTCGCGGAGCATGGGCTCGGAAGGAAGATGACGCTCCTCACGGGGCAGCGCCAGCTCGTCATAGATAAAAGAATCGTCGAAATCGGCGGCCTTCGCGTCCTCCTTCGTGCAGCCGAACCAGACCTTCTTCAGGCGCGCCCAATAGATGGCCCCCAGGCACATCGGACACGGCTCACAGGAAGTATAGATCTCACATCCGCTCAGGTCAAAAGTCCCCAGCGCCCTGGCCGCATTCCTGATAGCCGTCACCTCCGCATGCGCCGTAGGGTCATTGCTGGCCGTGACACGGTTGGTGCCCGTGGCCACAATCTCACCATCCCGCACTATGACGGCGCCGAAAGGCCCTCCGCCGTTGCGGACATTGTCAAGCGAAAGCCCTATGGCTCTGCGCATTATCTCCTTCTTGTCCATAGATCCGAAATAATCAGCATCTTGCGGCCCCGGCCATCTGGCGCCCGAACCGGAACAGGTCCGGCACCACCATGACCGCCGACGTCGCGGCGATGACATAAAGCCAGTCCTCAAGCGAAAGCGGCGCCACGTCAAAGAATATGCCGCACAGATTCACGATCAGCACCTGTCCCAGCAGGATTATGCCGACGACGGCGAAAAATCCGGCCCCGAACGACTTCTCATGCCGCTTTCCCTTCGCGACGGCGTCGCAGATGTCGCCCAACAGGCTCCGCCCGGTGCGGAAATACCGCGCATTGAAAAGATTCCAGAACTGCGCCAGCACGAAGGTAGAGAAGAAAATGCCCCGCTCATAGGCGGTCATATGCGCTTCCCCGCCCCGTCCCAGGCTCCCGAAGACATCGGCCGAAAAAAGCTGACGGACGCTTTCAACGTCCATATGCCCGAGCACCTGCCAGAAAAGTGAAAGCGCGACGAAGAAAAAGCCGCCCGCCGCAGCTATCCGCACGGCCATTTTCCGGTCTATGATGTTCTTCTTCTGGTCGCGCGGCCTGTCATTCATGACCCGCCTGTCCGGCGGCAGCGACGACAGGGCCATGGCGGCGAAAGTGTCCATTATCAGATTCACCCAGAGCATCTGAGTGACCGTAAGCGGCGACTCCAGCCCCGTGAACGCCCCGAAAAGCACTATCAGACAAGCACATACGTTTATGGTCATCTGGAACAGGATGAAGCGCCTGATGTTCTGATAGAGAGAGCGGCCCCAGAGGATGCCGGTGTTTATGCTCGAGAATGAATTGTCTATGATGGTCACGTCGCTGGCCTCCTTGGCCCTGGAGGTGCCGTCGCCCATGGAAAGACCCACCTGCGCCTTCTTCAGCGCCGGGGCGTCATTGGTCCCGTCGCCCGTCACGGCCACCACATGCCCCATCTCCTGCAGGAGCGTCACCAGCCGGGCCTTGTCCTCAGGACGCGCGCGGGAAATCACTGTCAGCGAGGGCAATATGTCGCTTTTCAGCTTTTCGTCCGACATCTTCGCGAACTCCGCCCCCGTGACAGTCACGGACGGCTCCCCCTCCTTCACTATCCCCACCTCGCGAGCGATTTCGTTGGCGGTGAGAGACACGTCGCCGGTGACCATGATTACACGGATTCCGGCCTGGTCACGGCATATCCTTATGGCCTCCTTGACGTCTTCCCTGACAGGGTCGGCGATGCCCACATGCCCCACATACAGGACGGGGCCCTCCCGGCCGTCGCGGATTTCCTGGCAGGCAAAGCCCAGGGTCCTCATCCCGAGGCTCTGATACTCAGCCAGTTCCTTCTGCACTTCCTCCTTTGTGACCGTTCCAGCGGCAAGCATGAATCCGTCCTCCGGCACTTCCCCGGCGACAGCCCCGCACATTCCAAGCACCACTTCGGGCGCCCCCTTTATGTAGCGGACCGTGCGGCCGGCGGCATTCCGGGCCGTAGTCTCCATATATTTGGTCTCAGTCGTGAACGGCTTCTGACTCAGAACGGCCAGCGACTCGCGCAATGCGCGGTAATCCCTGCCCTCGTCCGCGACCAGCCAGCGCAGAATCGCGCCTTCGGTGGGGTTTCCCACTATGCGGAAGTCACCGTCCTCGGGCACCGCCTCGGCGGTGGAATTCACCGACGCGCACTCTGCAAAGAAGTCAAGGTCAATGCCATAGAACCTGTGCCTGACCACCTTCATCCTGTTCTGGGTCAGCGTGCCGGTCTTGTCCGTGCATATTACGGTGGCGGCGCCGAGGGTCTCGCAGGCGTGGAGCTTGCGCACCAGGTTCTTTTCCTTGAGCATACGGCGCATGCTCAGGGCCAGGCTTATGGTGACGCTCATCGGAAGGCCCTCCGGCACAGCGACCACGACCAGGGTCACGGCCAGCATGACCGAGCTCAGCGCCGTCTCCATGAAGCTTATGGCGTCGAAGCCCCGGCCCGAGAGGAAATACAGGGCCATACGCCCGACAACTATCAGTGCGGCAAAGACATAGCTCAGGCGGGTTATCCATTTGGCGAGAGCGCCCAGCTGGCTGTTGAGCGGCGTCTCCACCGTCTGCTCTTCCTGCAGGATGCGCGCGCCCTTGCCTTCTTCGGTGTCCGGGCCCACGGCCGAGACCTTATAGACGGCGTTGCCCTCGATCACGGTGGTGCCGCGGATCAGGAAGTTCTTGGGATAGGCCTCTTCGCCCGCGCCTTCTTCCGGGTCGGTCGTCTTGGTCGTGAACAGTTCGCCGGTGAAGGCCGATTCGTCCACCCGCAGATTGGTCGCCCGCAGGAGATAGCCGTCGGCCGGGATTTCGTCGCCGTTTTCGAGACTGACTATGTCACCGGCGACGACGTCGGCGCGCCTTATTTCATATATTTCGGGACGGCCTGTGCCTATGCTTCCGGAGTCTTTCCATCTGAGCACCTTGACTTTGCGCTCGTCCTTGACTTTGTTGAGGATCTTGAATTCGCGCTCGGCGCGCAGCTCGAAGATGAAGGCTATGCCGGTGGAGAGCAATATAGCCATGGCTATGCCGGCGGACTCGATCAGGCATGAGGCGCTGCGCCCGAGGAAGATTATCTCATAGACCGAAATCAAGAGGGAGAGAAACAGGACCACCACCAGGATGGTGACTATGGGGTCTTTGAATTTTTCCAGAAAAAGCCGGAACATGGACTTTTTTTCCGGTTCGGGTATTATGTTTTTTCCGGCCCCGTCGGCGACAGCCCGGGAATCCATGGACAGACAGTCCCTGAAGTAGTTTTTCTGCTCCATTCTCTATGTGCGCTAAGAGTACAAAAATAATAAATCCGCTCTAATCTGAAAATGCCTGTCTGGTATATTTCTTGTGGCAAAAGGGCGCGGTTTGAATGTTATATTTTTAAAACGTAAGCATATGAAAGCTAACATGAAACTTATGGCATCCATGGCGGCCGCCGCCACTCTGTGCGGATGCTCGTCGAAGCAGGAGAGCCGCTCCATCGTGCTCTATTATTCCGCCACCGGGACGACCGAGAAGGTCGCCACGCTGATTCACGAGAAGACGGGCGCAGACATCGAGAAGATCGTCCCCGTGGAGTCTTATGGCGAGGACTATGACGGGATTATCAAGGCTTTCCAGCAGGAAATGGAGAACGGAGTTTCGCGCGGAATCGATCCCATCCAGGCGAATCTCACCAAATATGACACCATCTATGTGGGCACGCCTGTGTGGTTCGGACGCTGCTCCGGCCCGGTGGAGACTTTCCTGACCGAGAGTGACCTGCAGGGCAAGACCGTGGTGCCTTTCTGCACTTTCGGAAGCGGCGGCAACTCGGTTCCCGGCCAGATGAAGACGCTTCAGCCCAAGGCCTCTTTCACCGACTGGTTCGGCATCAGGGCCGCGAGGATTGACAAGGCCGACGCCGAGGTGACGGAGTTCCTCACCAGGATAGGGGCTCTCAAGGGCGAGGTTCCCCAGTGGCCTGAGTTCTCGGAGGACCGCACTCCGGACGAGGCTGAGATGGCGATTTTCAACGAGGCCTGCGGGTCCTATAAGATGCCTCTGGGCACTCCGGACACCGTGGCTTCGCGCGACAGGGGCGACTCCACCGAATATCTGTTCAAGGGGACTGTCACGGGCCGCGACGGCAATGAGACTTCTCAGAGCATCTATGTGCTTAAGGGCAAGGCCGAGGGCTCTGTGGCCGAGTTCACGCAGGTTGTGAGATAATAAGCACGGTCCCCGAGCTTGTCGAGGGGCCCGTCCTTTCGGGCATCTGGCAGTCTCCTCCGAGGACCTGTGCCGCCCGCGGCATCATGAGCGGGGGGACCGCCGCGAAGCGGTGGTGGGATGAGCGAAGCGAAGGTCTCCGGAGGAGACTGCCGATGCCACAGAATAACAAAGGCGACTGATAATATCAGCCGCCTTCTTTTTATGCCATGTCCTTGCGGATTATGCCATGCCGTTGCGGGCTATTCGGGCTTGACGGCGGGAAGGGTGAAGGTCATGGAGGCGTGGCGACGATAGGTGGTGTCCTCCTTCTTGACCGGACCGAAGGCCGAATAGAACTCGCGGCGCTTGACGGTCACCCAATAGTCGAGAGTCCAGCTGTTGGTGCAGGTCGCAGGCACCGAGAAGATGTAGTCGGCACCGCATATCATGGTCTCGCGGCCCGACAGGCTGCTGGGACGAATCTTCGTAAACCCATGATAGAAAGACTTGTGCGATCCCGAAGCGTCCCTCAGGTCAAACAGCCATGAGGCCTTGGCGTCCTGCGTCGTGGGCACGCTCTTGTTGGAGATGGTGACATCCTCCACATTGTAGGAAGCAGAGTTGCTGATGTTCACGCCGCCGGTGAGTCCGCCGGCTCCGGTCACCACCTGTCCGCCTATGCTGAACGACACCGAAGAAGTGTAGGTCGTAGTCTGCGTCGATGTGGTGGGCGACAGCTTGTGATATATCACCGAGGCGGGCTCCTTGGCATTCTTGAAGGAGGTCTCCAGATACTTGCCATACCATCCGTAGCCCTTCCATGCGGCGTTCTTATACTCGCCCACGCACATATTCTGGAACGAGCCGGTGAACTCCTGATGGATGAAATAGTACTGCCTCTTCTCGGCGGCGCTATAGGCATTCCATATATCGAGCTCCAGCATATAGTTATTGGTCCTTTCAACCCATTTCTTGCCGCTGTAGCTTGAGGGGATCTTGTCGGTCTGGGAAGCGGGGCGATAGATCTTGACGGCGGACATGAGGTCGGTGAGCTCGCTGGTCGGCGAGTTGGAGGCATTTGCCGGCTCCAGAGACTCTTTCAGCTCGGCAATCAGATAGTCGCAATACTGGCCCTGGACATATTCGGAAAAATACACAGGGTCGCTGCCGGCCGTGTCTCCTTCATATCTTTCCTCCGACTTGGTCTCCAGATCTTCTTCGCCGCTGTTTTCGAACTCGTCATCGGCCTCCGGCTTTCCAAGCGAGGAGAGACGGCAATAGAAGCCCTCGGCGCCGGGCAGATTGCCGGCCACCACCCACAGCGGCACTTCGTCGGCCGTCTGGTTGCCCTCGTCTTCGGGATATGGATTGTAGCAGCCCAGAGCGTCGCACAGGCGGGCGAAATCGGACGCCATGCCGCCGTTCATGAGAATCAGCGCACCGGAGTCGAAGGCGTCCTGCACCGTCTTGAACGTGGCCGCGTCGGCGAGCATTTCGCTCAGCTCGGATGCATCGAAGGTGATACCGTCGCCGGCGGAGATGTCGGCATTGGCGTCAAGCGCGCTCATGGAGCTGAAGCGGGCGGAGAAGTTGTCTAAAATGGATTTTTCGTTGGAAGCGGTCTGGACGTCTCCGACCTTGTATATCGTCTTGTCTATCTTTTCGCTCACGGCGTCATCCACCGGGAGGTCGAAAACGGTGTCGTCATCGGGTTCGTCCGTCTCATGTTCTCTCTCGCACGAGAAAAACAGCACTGTCATTGACATGAGCAGTAGGGGAAACAGTTGTTTTTTTCATACCAAGATATATTTAGTTAATAATCTTCCGTTTCTTCCGCCGCCACCGGTCCTGCGGCCGCATATGCGGGACAGTCGCCGGGCTAGCGCTAATATAGCAAAAATTTCTGAATATCAAAACTATGCACCATCTTTCTCTGCAGAACATTCATTTTCTGATGGAAAATCGGAAAGATTTGCATAGATTTGCGCATGCTCACAGCAAGCCCTATATCTTTCAGGATCGGATATCTGTTTTCAGGCAATGAGTCTCACGTTGCCCGCAGCGCCTCCGCGCTCCTGACCCGCACAGGGGGGGGGTAATCTAAGTATTTATAAATCAGATAGTTACGCGAGATTCCGGACGCCCGGAGTCTCGCTTTTCTGCGTTTACACAAACACTAAAAATATTATCCTATGAAAAAATCACTTTATGAACAGCCGAGCCTGGATGTCATAGACCTCCAGCTTGACACGGCAGTGCTTCAGGATTCCATCTCTCTCTTTGGAGGCGCAAATGACCCCGGACACTTGGATGACGAGTCAGAAGAAAACACTTACACTTATTAACCGGGCCGCCATGAAAACTTTGTTTAAATCCATGATTCTTGCTTCGACCGCCATTCTCGCGGCTGTCGGATGCCAGAAGGAGTCCGCCTCTCCGGAGGGGAACGGGACCGTTCATTTTGTTCTTCATGCCAATGCTCCCGAAACCAAGACGGGAATCGATTACGACGGGGCCGGCAAGTATTCGCCTTACTGGAACAAGGGCGATGAACTGGGAGTTATCTTTACGCTGCCGACCACAAAGGGAGATTTGACTCCTGCGGCTACCTTCAAGAACACTAAGGAAAGCGGAAGCACTGCCGCCTTTGAAGGAGACGTTAAATTAGATGACGGAAAGGATGTTACGTTCTATTCATTCTACCCTGCATCGTCTGCGGCCAAGACGTATGTTACCACTGACAAAACAACCAAAGTTACTACTGTTACGATAGGCCTTGATGTTCCTCAAGCCCAGTCTCCGGCATATGACGCCACAAAGGGATATTCATTCGACCCCAAGGCCGACATCCTTATAGCCAAGCCCGCCACCTGCACCGTTGCCAGCGGCAAAGCAAGCAATGATGTTGACATGTATTTCGCCCGCCTTTCCGGCGTTCTGAGAATTGAGCTGGACGCAGCAAGCACCGTCAAATGCTATGGCGAGATTGTCAAGTCTCTGGAATTCAAGACATCCGCCGGAGACATCGCCGGCCGTATAGCGGTCAATCCCATAACCGGCGAATATTCCAAGACCAATTCTCTAACAGGTTCCACCGCCATAACCGCCACTTATGACACCTCCAAAGATGGACTTGTCACCATAGGCAAGGAAAATGAGAACAATGTATTCCTCAGCGTAGCTCCCGTAACCATCAAGAGTGGCGAAACCGTTACCGTCACCATCGAGACCGTCACTGCCGAAGGAAATGAGGGCCACACCATTGTCAAGACCTTTGAGCCGACTAACGACATCGTCTTCGAAAGCTCCAAGCCTACCGTCCTCAAGCTCACCCTGACGGATGACAACATCTATTCGGGGCTGTCAACCACTCCGGCAAGTGGAGAAACACTCTCTTGGAAAGCAGATGAATATGGAACCGATAACGCCAAGACCGTCAATGTCGCACTTAACTATGCCGCAACCGGATATACAGTGAGCCACACTTCGAGCACCGACTGGACCGTCTCGGATGACGGCAATGGAACCATCACAGTTTATCCGAATGCGGCCAACACCAGCACGACTGCTGAAAAGACCCTGGACGTGACCGTCACCCACCTTGACGATGCCACCATCACTTCCACCGTCCATCTTGTGCAGAAAGTCAGCGGAGCTGCTGCTACGGAAACCATTAATTTCGAATCCGAAGCCAGCGCTTATACTTTCTGGACCTTCACCAATATGACATCCGCCCAGAGCGGCGACATAACGGCAAATGGCGGGGGAAAATATGGAACAACAGGAGGAGGAAAATCTGCATCCATAACCACAAAGAATGCGGTAGCCGCGCCGAAGAGTATTACTTTTTACATTAGTAAAACATCTAAGAATACAACAGCGTCCAGCTGGAAGATTCAGGTATCTTCTGACAATAGCACCTGGACAGATGTAAATACCACAGATGCAACAACTATGGAGAAAGGAGTCTGGGTCGGAGTCACACAGGATCTTTCAAAATATACCAATGTATATGTCAGGGTATCTTATTCTGGTTCAACTGCAGTCAGAGCAATTGACGACCTTGAGCTGACACTATAGTTTCCTTTACAGAACACTCTCCGTTCTGTGAAAAATATCCAATCGCAGAGGCCGGCCGGGTTCACCCCGCCCGGCCTCTTCCTTTCCCCTCCGCCCTTCGGCCTTGACGAAAGTGTCCGGGTGGCGCATCGCTACGGCATAGACCTGCGCCCGTCGGAATTTGACGGCCCCGATGCCCGTTCTACAGTATTTTCAAGGCTATCGCGGTGCCCTGTTTTAATCTCACACTCAATATTATTTTTGGCGGAAACTAGAAAATAATGCTGGATTTCCGCCAAAAATACAGAAAGAAACTTTTAGACGCATCTGTTTTGCGGCCTCAAGAGTTATATATCTTGAGGCCGGGCTAGTCCTGGCGCTTGAGGGCGTCAACGGGGTTGGCGCGGGCGGTCCGGAGAGTCTGTGTCACGATCGAGACGAACGAGATGACGCAGGTCAGGGCCGCGGCGGCGGGGATGACCCACCAGGGAAAGCCGATGCGGAGGGGGAAGCCCTCGAGATAGAAGCGCATGGCCCAGATGCAGATGGGGACCGCGATGACCACGGCGCAGACCGTCATGATTGCAAAGGACTTTGAGAGCTTCGCGGCGGCCTCGTTCACGCCGGAGCCGAAGATCTTGCGCACCGCAATCTCGTGAGTCTGCTGACCGGTATAATAGACCGCCATGGCGAAAAGCCCGAGCATGGAAATCAGCACCGCCAGCAGCATGAATGTCATCACCAGCGTCATCGTGTTGCGGCTTCCGGTGAGCACATCGTTCATATAGTCATCGACATAGTCCAGTCCCCTCGGCTCGGAGCGGACTCCGAGATATTCCCCTGCAAACGAAATCCATGCGCCGCGGACGGCCTCGATGGCTTCCTTGTGGTCGCCGGTGGCCTTGATTATCATGCCGAAACATGACTGGTCGCCGTTTTGTATCATCACCGCGCTATGGCTGTCCTCCAGAGGCTCGTCCAGAGCGTTGTTCACCCTGAAGTCGGCGATTATGCCGCAGCATTTATACTTCCCGCCGTCGCCCACATATGGCTTGTCCGCAGACACTCCATAGCGCTGCTTCGCGTCCTCGCTCATCCAGCAGCTGCCGTCCACCGGCTCGCTATACTGCTCCAATATCTTGAACCCCAGCATATTGAAGGCGGTGCTGTCCATTCTCGACAGCCTCAGCCAGGATGTGCTTTCATTCTCGATGTGGACTCCGCTGGCTCCGCAGGCGAACGGCGCGACGCCATAAAGGCCCACCTTCTGGACCTGGGGCAGTTCGCTCAAGCGGTCGGCGAATGCCTGCTGTGCGGCGGAGTTGCTGACGCCGAGCTGGTAGGTGCTGATGGTGATCAGGTCCTTGGTGTCATAGCCTGTCGGCAGGTTCACCATATGCCTCATCTGCAGCACCATGGTGAGCGACACGGCGATCAGCACGGTGCTTATCACATTCTGGCAGATGATGAATATCTTGCTGAAAAACAGCTTGTCGCGCAGGCGGAAATCGCCCTTGACGACGTCGGCCGGCTTGAATTTCAGGACCATCGCCGCCGGCAGAAGGGCGCTGACAAACGAGATGAGCACAAGCAGACCCGCGCCTACGGCTATGCCTGCGGCATCGGCGGCCAGGACGATTTCAGTGCTGAGCAGGCCCTCGAACCGGCTCTTGAGCCATATGGCCAGCAGGCATCCCAGGACGAAGCATCCGGCCGTGAATATGAACGATTCGGCGACATACCGGAAGACGACCTCCTTGGTCGATTCTCCGAGAAGCCGGCGCGTGGCCATTTCCTTTGCCCTCTTGCCGGTCTGGGCCACGGTCAGGTTGATGTAGTTGAATATGGCCGAAGCCAGAAGCACGACCGCAATCAGAAGAAGAATCCTCACGACGCTTTTGTCGCCTTTGCGCAGCGGCGAAAAGCAGTCCAGGTCGGTGAAATATATCTTGTCGAAGCGGGTGAGCGTGGATCCGTAGAGGAATGCGCCGTCGGAACTGTCACGCTCCCATTCGCCTTCCCAGTATCCCATATACTTGTCCAGAAGCTTTTCGCTCACGGCATCCGGGTCGGCGCCGTCGGCGAGGGTGATGAAGGTCTGCACGGAACCGAATTCGTCCATCCACGATGTCTTCTCCTCCATCACCTTCATGCTCAGGAAGATGTCATAATGGCTGAATTCGTCGTACGGGCCGAAATCCTCCATGGTGCCGGTGATGGCATATTGTTCCCCGCCCAGAATGAAAGTCTTGCCTATGGGGCTGTCGGCTCCGAAGGTGCTGCGGGCGAAGCTTTCCGACACGAGGGCTTCGTTCTTGCCGGCCAGAATTCTGTCTCTGTCGCATCCGGAGACGCTGTAGTCAAAGATCTTGAGGAAGTTGGTGTCGAGGGCGGCGGCCGTCACGGAGTGGGCGTATTCTCCGGCAATGATGTCAACCGTGCCGTAGTCTGCGACCCTGGTCCATGACGCTATCTCCGGAATGCCGGGGAACAGCTCTTCGCCGGTGCCGAGGGTCATTCCGACGCTGTCGCCGGAGCCTATGGCCCAGATGTTTTTGGCGTCAGGCTGGTGTGCTCCGACGCTGAATTCCGTCCTGGCATAGGATATCAGGAGGACTACGAATCCGAGGGCTATGGAAAGGCCCAGAAGCTCCACTATGGAGTAGAGCTTGTTTCTCGACAGGAATTTGAAGTAGCTTTTCATATTGCGATTTGGCATCTGCCCCTGCGTAAGCCTATTTCATGCCAGAGCGGCAAGTGACTGTGCGTCAGCCCTTTCGCCCTCCTGCGCTCCCTCCGCGGTGTAAAGAAATTTTACACCTTCTGTCACGAAATTTTACAGTCCCGTTTCTGTCGCCCGCCCGAAGGGCCTGCGGCGACCGTTCCGAGAACCCGGGCCGCCAAACGCCTCCCGCGAAGTCAGGCGTTTCTTGCCGATATCGGCAAGAAAATGACTATCTTTGCGTCATGACAGACAAAATCTTGCCGGAAGACATGGACTACATCTCAACAAAAGAATACGCCGCCGCACACGGGATAGCGGAAAGGACCGTGCGCAACTACTGTGTCCGGGGAAAAATTGACGGTGCCAGACTGATTGGAAAGACCTGGAACGTGCCGTCTGACGCACCTCTGCCTCAGAGAAAGAATGCCAGAAGTCCCATCTCTCCGCTCCTGAAGGCCTTGTCGGAGCAGAAAGAGGCCGGACTGAAGGGAGGCATCTACCATCGCACACAGATAGATCTGACCTATAATTCCAATCATATAGAGGGTAGCCGTCTGACCGAGGAACAGACCCGTTACATCTTCGAAACCAACACCTTAGGCATAACAGACGGCTCCATAAAAGTGGACGACATCGTCGAGACCGCCAACCACTTCCGCTGCATCGACTTTATCATAGACCATGCGAAGGATCCGCTCAGCGAGAGCATGATAAAACAGATTCACGCCATCCTGAAAACCGGCACATCCGATGCCCAAAGGCCCTGGTTCGCCGTCGGCGACTACAAACGCCTGCCGAATGAAGTCGGTGGGAAGGAGACTGTCGCGCCCAAGATGGTCGGAGCCGCCATCCGCGAACTGCTCAAGGATTACAGAACCCGGAAACCGGTCTCATTCGATGACATTCTCGATTTCCACCAGAGATTCGAGACCATACACCCGTTCCAGGACGGCAACGGCAGGGTCGGACGGCTCGTAATGTTCAAGGAGTGCCTGAACCACGACATCGTGCCGTTCATCATAACAGACGAGCTTAAGATGTTCTATTACAGAGGGCTGCGCGAATGGAGCTCAACGCCGGGCTATCTGACCGATACCTGCCTGACTGCGCAGGACTGCTACAAGAAACTGCTTGATTATTTCCAGATAAAGCACAAATAGAGAGCGACCGGGCCGGCTCAAATGAACATAAGGGAGCACGGCAACGGAATTCAATACATATGACAGATTTTGCAGCGATAGATTTTGAGACGGCCAACGGATGCCGGAGCAGCGTCTGCTCTGTGGGCGTGGTTGTGGTGCGCGGCGGCGAGATAACCGACAGCTTCTACAGCCTCATCCACCCCGAACCGGATTATTATCAGTGGTTCTGCCAGCAGGTGCACGGCCTGAGCCGGGAGGACACCGACGGCGCGCCGGCTTTCCCGGAAGTATGGAAACGCATAGAGCCGCTCATCGAGGGCCTGCCGCTCGTTGCCCACAACAGCCCCTTCGACGAAGGCTGTCTGCGCGCGGTTTTTCGGGTCTATCGGATGGATTATCCGGAATATGCGTTTTTCGACACCTGCGCCGCCTCGCGCCGGACATTCGGCCGCCGGCTGCCCAACCATCAGCTCCAGACCGTAGCGGCCGCCTGCGGATATGACCTCACGCGCCACCACCACGCCCTCGCCGACGCCGAGGCCTGCGCCGCAATCGCGCTGAAAATATTATAACTCTTGAGGCCGCAAAACACTATGCGCCGCGGCGGGAGGAGAGGGGCAGGACGGCGAAGGACGGCCAGAAGCCAGCCGGCTTCATGGTCGTCCTTAAACACGCCGGCGGAACCCCGTTTCGGAGCTCTCCGGTACTTTCTACTTCTCCTTGACGGTGACCGTGGCGCCGGCGGCCTCGAGCTCGGCCTTGAGCTTGGCGGCCAGTTCCGGAGTGATGCCGGTGGCGACGGTGGAAGGAGTCTTCTGGGTCATCTCATACGCGACCTTGAGCTCCACATCGAGAACCGTCCTGAGGGCCTTCACGACCTTCACCTTGTTGGGTCCGATTTCGGTAATCACCACTTCGCAGGTCTTCTCGGCGGCGGCTTCGGTGGCGACAGCGGTCTCCACGGGCGCTCCGGCATAAGCCAGAGAAGGAACCATCAGCGCCGCGACTGCGGCTATGCACAGGATTTTCTTTGCGTTCATATTCATCTGTTTTTCAGGGCCGGGCAAACCGGACCGGCCTTTTGCATGCAATAATTGTGCGAGATTCAGTCGAGCTTGAGAGCGGCTATCTCGCGGTTGATTCTCTCGATTATCGACAGCTTCTCGTCCTTCAGCTCTTCGGAGATGTCCACCTTGTAATAGTGCGGGTTGATGAGCCTGCGCTCGGACTTGCTGAAATGCGCGAGAGTGTTGTCATAGTAGGCCTTCTTCTCCATGAGCGTATGCTTTCCGGACACATCCTCGCCGCCCTTTATGACCTGATGCTGAAGGGGATGCCATTTATAGGAACCGGCAGCGAAGGTTTTGAACTTGAAGCGGTCATGCTCGTCATAGATGGTGAAGGTCTCGCCGTTCTCGATGAGGCGGCTGGTGTCGTCGCCCCTCAGGCAGGTGACATCGGCCTCATAGACTTCGCCGGCGTCGGGGTCGTGTTTGGTGATCCTGTAGGTGATCTGGAAGCCGGGGTTGATGAGCTTTATGGTGTCCTCCGAGCGCTTGAGCACCGGTTCGTTCCCCACCTGCACCAGCTTATAGACATTGCCGAAGCAGGGTTCGGCGCGGGAAGTGGCGATGGCGTCGCCCACTCCATAGCTGTCGATCATGGCTCCCTGACGTTCCAGGTCGGTGATGAGATATTCGTCCAGGCCGTTGGTAGCGAAGATCTTGCATTTGGTGAAGCCGTGCGAGTCGAGTATCTGTCTCACTTTCACTGAGAGATAGGCGAGGTCGCCGCTGTCCAGGCGGATGCCGTAGCCATATGGATAACTGTCGTCTATGCCGTTGTCCCTGAAGGCCCTTATCGCATTGACCACTCCGCAGCGGAGCGTGTCATAGGTGTCGATCAGGAGTATCAGGTTTTCGCCCATATGGGTCTTGATGTAGTCGCTGAAAGCTCTGTGCTCGCCCTCGACTCCGCTGCCATAGGAGGTGACGAAGCTGTGGGCCATGGTTCCGGTGGACACGACGCCGTTCATCACTCCGGTGAGGATGTTGGAGCTGTTCATGCAGCCGGCTATGATGGCGGCCTTGGCTCCGCAGGTGGCGGCCCATGGACCGTGCGCTCTTCTGGAGCCGAATTCGCTCACGGGACGGTTGGTGGCGCGGCAGACTCTGGAAGCCTTGGTGGCCACGGCCATCTGGTGGTTCATTATGCAGAGCATCGGGGTCTCCAGCACCTGTGCCTCGATTATGGGGCCTTCCACTATCACGACAGGCTCGTTGGGAAAGGCGATCTCGCCCTCGCGCATCGCATAGACGTTGCCGGTGAAGCGCATGGTGCTCAGATATTTGCGGAACTCGGCATAGTCGTCGCCGGGAAGGAATTTCTCAAAGAATTCCGGGGAGGCGTCGCCCAGCTTCTGCACCATCTCTATCACTTCCTGGGTGCCGCTCACGACAGCCCAGTTGTTGTTTTCTGGGGCTTTTCTGTAGAAAAGATTGAAAATGGCCCTTTCGTCCTTGCGGCCGGTTTCGAAAAAGGACTTTCCCATTGTGTACTGGTACTTGTCCGAGCAGTATGCGTTGTTGAGCATTGGAAGCTGTTTTGGAATGATTGGTTTTTCAGTGCCCGGCAAATTTACTAAATATTAT
>CAZIFT010000037.1:0-14894 GCA_964538395.1 uncultured Muribaculaceae bacterium | reverse complement strand
AGTGGCCCTGGAAGGCTCAATTTGAAGGAACTAAACCTTATGGAAAATGAGAAGAAGTTTGATATTTAAGGCAATCGCATTTGCCGTGGCGGGAGCGTTTCTGCTGCCGGCCTGCAGTGAGAAGGAAGAAGTGGAACCGGAAGAGACGTGGCAAGAGAACACCGGCTCCCTCACTTACATTGTGGCTCCCAGCGCAACATTCGATGCTGAAGGGGGCTCAGAAAGCATAAGATTCAAGTGCGACGAATCATGGCACATCGAGTGCGAGGTGGACTGGCTCCATTTTGACCCGGACCGCGAAGAGGGTACCGGCGTCAAGAAGAGCTGCAAGGTGACCATCACCTGCGACGCCAACCCCACCGAGAGCGCCCGCAGCGCCGATGTCGCCATCATTAACGGCACCAACCGCATCGACTTCACCGTGACTCAGAAGGCTCCGGTGATAACCCTCACCGATGAGCAGATTGCAGAGCGCGGCATCGACATCTCCCGCATTTATGAGGGAGTCGCAGGCAGCGTGTCATCGCTCAGGAAGTCCGACAGCGAGTTCTATCTGGGACGCGCCCGCGCCAGCGAGCACTTCCTGCTGCTCTGGGACGACGGCTATGAAGTGACCGGCGAGATTCTCCCCGGCGACGAGCGCACTGCCCAGTCCATACGCGTGGACATTGACGACCTGCTGAAGAAGGCGGAAATCTACTACGACACTTATGTCACCAAGCTGGGTCTTCGCGGCGACGAGGGCGAGTCCTATCTGGACAAATACTATATGACCATCTGTCTCTACGGCACCACCGACTGGAAGGCTGAGGGAGGCGGAAGCGGCAACATGGGAGCCCTCTGGGTCAGCGCCACCGCCTGCCAGCCCACCGGCAGCACCATCGCGCACGAGATCGGCCATGCGTTCCAGTATCAGGTCTATGCCGACTATGGCTCGCGCGACGCCGGCTTCATGCAGATAGGCGGCCTCTTCTGGGAGGCTTGCGCCAACTGGCAGAGCTACAACCTCTATGCGGAGCAGGCTTTCAACAGCGAGAACTTCCGCGTGTTCACGGAAAACTATATGCGCCACTTCCACCACGAGCATCAGCGCTATGCCACTTACTGGTTCCAGTTCATGCTCACCGACAAGTATGGCTGGGAAGGCTACGGCAAGCTCTGGAAGGAGTCCAAGAGCAGCGAAGACGCTCTGCAGGCATATCAGAGGCTGTTCTGCGGCGGCGACCTGATGGGTCTTAACCGCGACCTCTATGAATATGCCGCCCGTTGCGCCACCTGGGACTTCAGTTCCGAGGTCGTGAATCTCGACGAGCAGGCCAATGTCACCATGAAGGCGCCCATCCGCGATTTCGGCAAGAATTATATAGGCAAGCTGGGCTGGGTCAGCAGCGATGACGGCAACGGCTGGCAGAAGGTCGGCTATGGCCGTGCTCCTGAGGCTACCGGCTTCAATGTGATTCGCCTTAATGTGCCCGAAGGCTCTTCTGCAATCAGCACGGAGTTCGAGGGTCTGCCCAATGCCCAGGGCTACAATGCCACCAAGGTGGATGCCTCCAAGGCTGGCTGGTATGTGGGATATGTGGCTCTGCTGAACGATGAACAGAGGGTTTACAGCGAGCCTGTGTTCGTCGGCTCTTCACTCAAGGGCACCGTGGCGTGGGATGTCCCCGCCGGCACGGCCAAGCTCTGGATGGTGGTGGCCTGCACCCCCACCAAGTATTACGGCCACACCTGGGACGAGGATGACACCAACGATGCTCAGTGGCCCTATCGCATCCGCGTCAGCGGCACCAACCTGTATGGCACTATCAACTTTGACGGCAGTGAAACCGTGAGCGATGCCGAGATTGTGAAGGACATCGATGTCTCGGTGGCCGATGGCTATGCCGGACCTTCTCTCTCGTTCGAGGACGATGATTATGTGACTATAGGCAAGGCGTTTGTGATGCAGCCCTCTGAAATCGCCTCCAAGATTGCATCTGACCGCAGCGACTATAAGAAGGGCGAGGTGTGGTTCGGCAGTCTGGAAGCTGACGGCACGGTGTCATATGCCTACAGCGCCAATGGCTACGGCTTCTGGTATGACGGCGACTGCAAGGTGACCACCTGGGGCAACAACCCCACCGTGTTCACGGAGTACAACGCCTCAAGCTGGACTTTCCAGCTGGGCGTGAATGCCTCGAATGTGGAGGTGGGCAAGACCTACACCATCCGTCCCTGCTTCGTTTATAAGGACCACAAGGTGGTCGTGACCATAAATATGCATATTACCGAGTAGCGTAGGTAAGCTTTTTCACTGTGTGTATTGAGGCCCGGACATGTCTGCCCGGGCCTTTTTGTTTCCGGTGTTCTGTGCCCTCAGCCCGGGTTCCGGGCATTCGGCAGTCTCCTCCGGGACCTGTGCCGCCCGCGGCATCATGAGCGGGGGGACCGCCGCGAAGCGGTGGTGGGATGAGCGAAGCGAAGGTCTCCGGAGGAGACTGCCGATGCCTAAAAGTTGCTCACCTGCACGAAAGCCGGGGCGGGGGATTGGACTCCGCCTGAGCGGACGGTCGGATGCTTCTAGAAGGTGCAGATGGCGCTCCAGTCCATGACGGAGGCCGGGGCATAGACCTTGCGGCCGTCCAGAAGGAAAGCGAACCAGCCGTCTTCATATCCGGCGCAGGGATAGGCATCCGGGACATAGCCCTCCTCGTAGGTGACCGTCCCCGCGACTTCGGCCGCGGTGTCCGGCCCGGCATAGACATTCTGGCTTCCGAAATCCTTCAGCCACACGAAGCCCTTGCCGTCGGCGGCCTTCCACAGCTCGACATGCGCCCCCGCCTTGCCGATCTCGACATCGTCCTGGACGCCAATCACATAGGCGTCGTCCTTCTCTTCCACAAGGACGCCCGCGACTTCGCCATTCCTGATCACCACCTGCTCCGAATACTCGGGGTCGCCGGCGCCGGACGCGGCCTTGCCGGAGTTTCCGCAGGAGACTGCCGCCACTGAGCAGAACAGCATCAGGGCCGCACAAAACTTAGCTGTATTCATAGATATTGTGTTTTGATTCGTGACAAAGGGCAGAATCCCTCAATAACGCGATAAGGTGGCGAAACTATCCGCCACCTTATTTATAAAATGCTGCAAATCAGCAATATAACTTACGCAACCGGCTTAATACTCTTCCTCGTTGAAGAAGAAATCGTCTTTGGTGGGGTAGTCGGGCCAGATGTCCTCGATGCTCTCATAGACCTCGCCGTCGTCCTCCAGCTCCTGCAGATTCTCAATGACCTCTTCGGGAGCGCCGGAACGGTTCGCATAGTCAATCAATTCGTCTTTTGTAGCCGGCCACGGAGCATCGTCCAGGCTGCCGGCGAGTTCAAGCGTCCAATACATGGGTATAGTCGTTTAAATTAAAATTCAATTATCCAGTCAGTTGGCGGTTTCCCGCCTCAGTAGGGCCGCAAATATATATAAAATTTTCATATTGTGTCCATATGGCCGGAAAAATTTCATAATTCTCTGTCCCTCCGGCAGTTAATAACCATGAGCCGAGCCTGCGGCCTCACAGTCGGCCCTCCGGGATCTCGAGCCTCGGCAGTCTCCTCCTGAGACCTGTGGCCGCCCGTTGCCGGGCTGTTTTATTTCTATGGCCTTGCAACAATCTTTACCTGCGCTTCCCGGAGCAGGGGAGAGGTGAACTTGACTGTGATCTCGCCGGCTTCTCCGGTGGTCTGGACATAGGCGAGGAGCCGTCCGTTGTGGACTCTCTGGACATTGTCCGTGTAGTCGCCCATGTCGGTGATGTCGGACCCTTCGAGTCCGAGCAGGCGTGCCGGACCCTCCACGGTGCAGGTGATGTTGTTGTCGGCGAGCTTCACCATGACACCGTTCTCATCGACCACCGTCACCGTTATGTGCGCTGTCGCCTTGTCCCTGGAGAGAGAGACCTTGTCCGCTTCCGCACGCAGCGCATATGGACGGCCCGATGTGGTGATGCTGTATTCTGACAGCACATTGCCGTCTTTGTCACAGCCCTCGGCCTTGAGCGTGCCGGCTCTGAACGGGACGTCCCACCAGATTATCCCGCTCCTGTCGTCGTATGGCTTCATGTCCCCGACCTGCTCTCCGTCCAGCAGGAGGCGTGCCTGCGGGGCGTTGGTATAGCACACGACGCGGATTTTCTCGCCTTCCTGATAGTTCCAGACATCGGGCGCGTCGGCGGAGAGGAACGGGCTCTCTTCACTGTCGTCCGCCTGATATGTCCCTATGTATGTGACCGGTTCCGTGCTCCACATCGACGCCCGGAAATAGCCTTGCGGCTTCGGAAAACTGCCGAAGTCCAGAAGCCCTGTCCCGAGGCCGCGTGACGGCCAGCTGTTCGATTCTCCGAGATAGTCGGTGCCGGTCCATACGAACTGCCCGAATATGAAATCGTTGTCCCGCACCGCAAGCCAGGCGTCCCGGCTCCGTCCGTTTTCGCTTCCATAGATTATGCGGTCGGGGTAAGCGGCGTGGTCAATGGCGTAACGGTCCTCGGTGTAATTGTAGCCCACGACATCCACGGCTTCCGGATATTCCGTCTCGTTGGACATTACGACTCCGGCCAGCGCTCCGGTCACGGGCCGGGATGTGTCCACCGCTCTGACGCATGCGGAGAGCCGTTTGGCTATCTTGCCGATACGCATCGCGTCGGGTGCCTCAGGCTTGTATCCTCCGAACATGGGCTGGTTGATCTTCTTGCCGTCAAGGACAGGATGGGAATAAGGGTCGTTGGGGTAGTCGACTTCGTTGCCGATGCTCCAGAGAAAGATGCTCGGGTGGTTGCGGTCGCGGCGCACCATGTCGGTCACGTCGCGCTCTATCCACTCCTCGAAAAAGTCAAAGCTGCCGTCATAGCCCGGCGTGCCGACATTCCATCCCTCCAGCCACTTGCGTTTGGGAAACTCCCATTCGTCCGAGGCTTCGTCCATCACGAGCATCCCCATTTCATCGCACAGGTCATAGAGGACCGGAGCCTGGGGGTTATGGCTCATGCGGATGGCGTTGGCGCCGATGGATTTGAGGTTTTCCAGGCGTCTTCTCCACACTTCTTCCGGGACGACCGATCCGAGCACTCCGGCATCGTGGTGCAGACACACTCCCTTGACTTTCATCCATTTGCCGTTCAGGGCGAAACCTTTGTCCGGGTCAAACCCGAGGGTGCGGAGCCCCACCCGGGTCTCGGCTCCGTCGATTTTTATCCCGTCGGAAACCAGCTCGGTGCGGAGGGTATACAGGTAGGGGTCGTCAAGGCTCCAGCGGTGAGGATTTTTGACTTTCAGATCCACGGTGAGCCTGTCCTCTCCGGCTTCCATATCCTTGAGAGACGCTTTGCGTGTGGCGGCCGGATTGCCGGAAGCGTCATATAAGGTGGCCCGGACTTCAAGTCCGGAGCTGGCCGGGACGTGCTTCAGGACCTCCATGTCCACGGTGATGACCGCCTGACTGTCGGTGATGGACATGGCCTTCCAGCCGACGCCCCACAGGGCGAAATGGGTCTGGGGAGCGGACACGAGCCAGACGTCGCGGTAAATGCCCGAACCGGTGTACCAGCGCGAGTCGGCATATCGGCTGTGGTCAACCCTGACGGCGAGCACGTTATCCCCGTCTTCCAGATAGGGGGTCAGGTCATACATGAATGATATATAGCCGTTGGGGCGTTTGCCCAGGAGCTTTCCGTTGAGATAGACCTCGCTGCGGTTGTACACTCCCTCGAAATAGACATAGTGCCTCGGGGCGCCGTCGCTGACGGTGAAGTGCTTGCGATACCAGCCGATGCCGCCGGGAAGAAAGCCGGTGCAGCTGGCGAGGGAGGGGGAGAGCCGCCCCTCGACCGACCAGTCGTGCGGGAGGTCGAGCTTCCGCCATTTGCTGTCGTCAAAAGACCTGTCCTTGTGCGCGGCGCTGTCGCTGAGGCTGAAAAGCCACCCGTCGTTGAACTTGGAGGCATCTCCGAACGAGGTCTGCGCATGCATGGCGGTGCTGAACGCGAGCAGCAGTGTAAGCAGGGATAATAATCTGTTTTTCATCATATCGTTGCCGTTTTTGGGGATTGTGAAAAATCTGTTCTGCGGTTGCGGCTAAAGGTAGGCATAAGTTTCAGAGTAAGCAACAGGCCGTTGCCGGCGTCGGAAAAGGTCTCGGGCCTATGCCGGAGTGCGCCGTCGAGAAGGTCTCGGGCCTATGCCGGAGTGCGCCGTCGAAAAGATTTCGGGCCTATGCCGGGGCGGATTTGAATAATCCCGGCGGAATCGCTAAATTCGACGTCTGGTCCTGTAAAAATCGGAATATGAAGACAGAATGGGAAAAGATGCAGGACGGCGAAATCTACAATGATTTCGACCGCGACCTGTTCAACCGCAGAGTGGAAGCCAAGAAACTCTTCCGCGCCTACAACCTCTCGGCGGACGACGAAGTGGAAAAACGCAACGGCATTATGCGCCGGCTGTTCAGGTCGGTGGGCGAAAACGTATGGATAGAGCCCGACTTCCGCTGCGAATTCGGCAAAAACATCACCATAGGCAACGACGTCTATATCAACTTCGGCTGCGTCATCCTCGACTGCGGCCAGATCACCATAGGCGACAACACCCTCATAGGCCCGAACGTGGGCCTCTTCTCCGGCAACCACACCGTCGATGCCGAAGAGCGCGCCGCCGGCGGGCTCATACCCAAACCCATAACCATAGGCAAGAGAGTCTGGCTCTGCGGCAACGTCACCGTTGTGCCCGGCGTGACCATAGGCGACGACACCGTCATAGGCGCCGGCAGCGTCGTCACCCGCGACATCCCCTCCGGCGTAGTGGCCGCCGGCAATCCCTGCCGCGTCCTCCGCCGTCTCACCCCCTCCGACAAGGTCGGGTATATGCCCGAAGACTATTGAGCCTGCGAGAGGGGCGATTGGGACGCGGGAGTTGTGATTTATATCGTCAAATTGACTAATTTTGCCGGGCGGAGCTCCCGGAGAGGGGACTGCGCCAAAAAGAAAGCGATATGGGATATATAAAAGAAGAAAGATACGACGAGGAGACGACACGCCGGATTGCCGGCCATGTCAGGGAAATACTGAAGCTGATAGGGGAGGACCCCGACAGGGAAGGCCTGCTCAAGACCCCCGAGAGGGTCGCCAAGGCCATGCAGTTCCTGACTCAGGGCTATGAGCAGAGCGGCGAGACCATAATCAAGTCGGCCCTTTTCGACGAGGAATATCAGCAGATGGTCCTGGTCAAGGACATAGAGCTCTATTCCATGTGCGAGCATCATATGCTGCCGTTCCTCGGCCATGCGCACATCGCATATATCCCCGACGGCAAGATCACCGGCCTCAGCAAGATAGCCAGGGTCGTGAACACCTTCTCCCGCAGGCTCCAGGTCCAGGAGCGCCTGACCGTCCAGATCCGGGACTGCATCCAGCAGTCTCTGCATCCGCTCGGAGTGGCCGTGGTCATAGAGGCGATGCACACCTGCATGAAGATCAGGGGCGTGGAGAAGTCCAACGCCATCACCACCACCTCCGCCTTCTCCGGAGTCTTCCTCAAGGACGCCAGGACTCGCAACGAGTTCCTGAACCTGATCAAATCCAACATCCGTATCGACTAGGTCATTGTGGCGTCTGGCGGTCTGCGCCGGCGGGCGTGTCCACCCGCGGACACGAGTAGCGGGAGGGGCCCGTTGACAGCAAGTTATCGCGAAGCGATGACGCAGATGGCAATGGGAGGGCCGGAGTGCAGCAAGTCGCAGACTTGCGAACGGAGCCCCGCCGGCGCAGAGCCGCCAGACGCCCCTCGACAAGCTCGGGGACCGTCTGGAGCATAGACACAAAAAAGCCGGCTGAAGAGCATTCAGCCGGCTTTTCTTATATGCGGGACTGTCAGTCGTTCACGACGATGTCGTCCAGCGAATTCACGATCAGCTGCAGCGAGCCCTGATAGAGAGTCAGGATGCCCGTGATGTCCACCGTAGCCTTGCCCGAAAGCACCGACTCCGGAATCTCACTGTCGCCGAACTTCGAATAGCCGCTCGTGCGCAGCTGAATCTCGCGCGTGCCCATCTTGAAATACTGGCTCACCGAATAGGCCGCCGCATGTGCGCGGATGTCATCCTTCGAAGTGGCATAGCCCGGGTCCGCAGGCTCGCCCACCGTGCCATAGTTATAGTCATTGGCATTGCCGATCTGGATGTCATCCCATACGCCCGAATCCAGATACTCCTTGAACTTGCTCTCCGACATAGCCCATGTGGTGATGCCGTGCGGAGCGTCAGAGATGAATATGCGGTTGGCCGAGACCGTCTTGTCCTTGTTGGAATTGATATAGACCAGGCAGAAAGCCTCATTGGCATACTTCAGGCCCTTCAGAGTCACCAGACGTCCCAGATACTTGTTGGAAGCCTGCAGAGAATTCTTGGAAGGCAGCTGGCTCGCGGTAATCTCCTCAGGAGTCACCTTGTCCCCCTGCGCCCCCGCAAACACATGCGAGTCAATCAGATAGCTTGCCTCCAGATAAGACGTCTCATAGGAACCGGTGGGGTCGTTATAGCCCAGCTGCACCATCCCCTGGCCGCCATAGTTGCCGCTCTTATAGCCATACATGCCCAGAGTCAGCCCGTTGCAGCGCACATAGACCGTCTGTCCTTCCTTATAGAAATTATACAGACCGCTCTTGCCCAGCTTCAGCTCTATGGCCGCAGTCTCGTCCTGGATATAGAGGCTCTTATAGAAATTGCCCGGCTTGTCGGTGGTGGAGACCTTGCCGCTTATCACTATGTCACGGTCGATGTCCCACGGCTTGCCCGTCGTGTACATCCCGCAAAGCTCGGCTATGGTCGTGTTCGCGGTCATGTCCGCGGCCTTCTCCGCCTCCGGAGCGGAATACTTTCCGGTGAATACGGGATCAAACTCCTCCTTCAGAGAGGTGCAGGAGGCGGCCAGAACCGCCGCCGCAGTCAGAATGAATATCCTTTTCATACTTTTAGAAGCGGAAATAAAGGTTCAACATATAGTTTGCGCCCGCCATATAGAAGTACTTCGAGTCAAACTTGTAATAGCGGCTCTTGTCGCTGCTGGTGATCAGACGGCTCTGCTCATAACCGCCGGTGCGCACACCCCTGTTGTTGAGCAGATTCTGCGCGTTGAGCGAGAAGCCGAAATTATACTTGCGGTTGATATACCACGACTTGCCTATGCTTGCGTTAAGCAGGAACGCAGGGTCGAACTCCTCCTGAGTGGCCATGGCCTCGATCTCGGCGGGAGTGGCAACTCCGTCCGGACCCTCGATGGCCGTATCGGTGCGGTAGAGAGGAGTCATGTCCAGATAGGACTTGGCGAAATACTGTCCCGAGAGCTCAAAGAACCAGTAGGAACTGGTGCGGTAGTTGAGCGAGAGCGCTGCGGCCATGGAGGGAGTCGAAGGCACATGGTGCTTCTGATGTCCCGTGACCACGGGATTGCCGTCCACGTCCAGCTCGATGGTGTCGTTGCCGTCGGCGTCCGTCACATGATTATAGATGGGGCTGTCCTTCCAGTAGAGCACCTGCTCATTCTCGAACACGACCTCGGAGCTGTTGTCGATGGTCTGGGTCATGTAGGGATTGGAAGTATAGACATATTCGCCCATGCTCAGCACGCCCGAGAGCGAGAGGCCTTCCACGGGAAGCGGCACCTTGGCGCCGAACTCCACGCCCACATGGCGCTGGTCTATGCCCGTGAGGGCGAAGTTGCTGAAGCTCTGCTGAGAGTCGTCATAGACGCTCATCAGGTCGCTCTGGTCAGTGATCTTGGTCCAGAAACCGGTCACGCGCAGGTTATATCCATTGTTGCTCCACTGATAGTTGACGTCGGCGGAGAGGGTCTTCTGGTCGGTGAGACCGTCCATCATGGTGTTGCGGGTGCGCGGCGATATGAACGCGTCGTTGAAGGTGGGCGCGTCGTTGAAATAGCCGGCGTTGACGCTGAAGCGGTGGCCGCCCTTGAGGGAATAGGCCAGCGACAGCTTGCCCGCCCAGGTCAGGAATCCTGCGGTCTCGCTCTTGCCCTTCGAGGTTATCACCTTGCCGTCGGAATCATAGGAGGTGAGCACCTTGCCCATATACGAAATCTCGCGGCCCTCGTCGTCCAGGCCGGCGAACAGGCCCTTGCGCATGAGACCCTCGCGGTAGAAAGACTCATAGCCTATGGTGCCGCCCAGGGCAGCGGTGAATGCGCCGCGGGTGTATTTTCCGTTGGCCCAGACATGAGCCTTGCGGATGTGGGCGTAATAGTCATAGCCATACTTGCCGCCCTTGGTGATCTGCTCGGCGGCGCCGTTGGCCAGGAAATAGTCCAGGTCGTTCTGGATCAGCGCCTCGTTGGACGCATAGTCGCGCTCGGCGAACTGGTCTATGTTGAGGTAGTACTCGCCGCCCAGCAGGTCGGCGATCTTCTTGTAGTTCTCCGTGCGGTTCAGCTTGCCGTCGATGCCGGCGTCAAGGGTGAAGTTGTCGTTGACATACCAGGTGGCGCTTGCGGCCAGGTTCAGGTCGCGCTGGTCCACATGGCGCTCCTCCTGGGCATATTTGCTGCGGCCGTCGGCGGAGTTATAGTTCACGTTGTAGAGCTTGTCCCAGTCCAGATGCTGATAGCCCGCATAGTCCTTGGAATGATTGGTCCAGGACTCCTTGGCCCAGTTGTACTTGCCTATGTTGCTGCGGTTGTAGTCGCTGTCGTCCATGAAGAAATAGCTCGGCAGGTTGCGGTAATAGTCGGGCCTGGGGTCGGCGGCGTCATACCAGTCGAGGGCGGTGTAGCCGTTGCTGCCGCAGCGGTAGAGCAGGGTGGCCGAAAGGTCCAGATTGTCGGAGGGCGAAGCGGTATATTTGAGCACGGTGACAGGCTCGAAGGTCCTGCGCACGCGGCTGTTGCGCATCACGCCGTCCTGATAGCCCCAGTTGGAGTTATACATGTTGTCGCCCATCAGGTCATAGACCTCCTGGGTGGACGCGTTCTGAGCTCCGCGCTCGCCGGTGTTGGCGAAGGTGAACAGAGCCAGACGGCTGCCGTCGTTGAACTTCTTCTCCACTCCGGCATAATAGGAGACGTTCTTGTAATAGACACCGTCGATCCAGTCGTTGCCGCCCAGACGGGCGGAGACGTTGAAGGCATATGAGAAGCCGTTGTCCAGGTCGCCGGAGGCATAGTTGGCCATGAGGCGGAGGCGGTAGAGGGCGCTGTTGGAAAGCACGCTGAAACGCCAGCCGGGACGCACCGCCGAGGGATTGCCCAGAATGTTGGTCATGCCGTTGTAATGGCCGAGGCCATATTCAGCACTCTCAAGGCCTATGTTGGTGTTCTTGCTGCGCATGGCCTCGTTGAGGCCGCTCCAGAGGCTGAAAGGGGAGTAGCCGGTGATGGCGTCGTTCATCTTGACGCCGGCCAGATACACGTCCTGAGACTCGCTCTCATAGCCGCGGTTCTTGAAACGGACCGAGCTGAAGCCATAGCCCGCCACCTGAGTGAACACATCGTTGCTGTCATAGAGGATGGTGGGGTTGTCGGTGAAGCCCGAGTCGTCCATGTCGAACTCCGCAAAGCTGGAGTCGTCGATTTCCGCCACGACCTGCTCCGGGAGCATGGACAGGCGCATCATGTCCTTGACATAGCCCTTCTCCACGGTGACATTGACATTGGCATCGACATAGCCGTCGGCCGTCACTGTCATGCTGTAGGTGCCGTCGGCCAGCTCTTCCACCAGGAAGGCTCCGTTCCCGTCAGTGGTGCATTCCGCCACCCTGGCTCCGCCGGAGAGCAGCGAGATGTGCGCCCCCGCGATGGCGGCCTTGTCTGAACGGCTCACCACCGTGCCCTTGACTCCGCCTGTGGGCGTCTGGGCCCAGCAGAGCATGGTGCAGAGCATCAGCGAGAGCATAAGTGTGATCTTTCTTATCATTTCGATGAAGTTTTACTGATTACGATGTAGGTGGGGTAGTGGTCGCTGTAGCCGTTGATGAAGGCGCCGTTGGAGAAGGTGCGCAGCGGATAGCCCTTATACTGTCCGGTCTGCGCCTCCATGAAGCGCTTCTTGAACACGCGGCCATAATAGCCCTTGTTGATCTGCCTGATCTGAAGGCCTCCGTCCGGGGCATATGCCAGGCTGTGGTTCACCAGCAGCTGGTCGAATATGCTCCAGGTGCCCTGATAGCAGATGGAACCCATGCCGTCCTTGAGCATGGTGTAGAAGGGGTTGAAGAAGTCCTTCTCGCCGGTCTCCTCCAGGCTCTTGCGGCCGTGGAAATAGTCGGACATGCTGGGGTCGGTGGGGTTGTCGTTCATGTCGCCCATGGCCACTATCTTGATGCCGGGATATTTCTCCATCATCCCCAGCGCATGCTGATAGGCGATTTCGGCTCCGCGGCTGCGCAGATTGCCGCCCTTGCCGCCGGAGCGGCTGGGCAGATGCATCACATAGAAGGCGAAATGTTCTCCGTCTATGGTGCCGTGGACCATGAGGATGTCGCGGGTGCGGAAGGTCTCCGTGTCGGTGTCGCTGAAGTCAAGGTCGCTCCCCTCGAAGGTGAAGGGAATCGACTCCGAGTCCAGGAAGGTGAACTGCTCGGGCTTGTAGAGCAGGGCCACGTCTATGCCTCGGTTGTCGGGGCTGTCGTAGTGCACGATCTGGTAGTTGGCGTCGGCTATCTCGGGCTCGCTCACCAGGTCTTCCAGCACCATGCGGTTCTCCACCTCGCTCACTCCCAGGATGGTGTGGTAGCGGCCGTTGTCTTTGGCCATCTCGGCTATCACATGGGCCATGTTGGCCAGCTTCTTCTCATACTTGGCCTCGGTCCAGTTGTTGGACCCTTCGGGCAGGAACTGCTCGTCGTTCTTGGCCGGGTCGTCATAGACGTCGAAGAGATTCTCCAGATTGTAGAATCCCACCACATAGGTGCGGGTCTGCTGGCCATATGCCAGAAGGGCCGAGAGCAGCAGGACCGCAATTGTGAAAAGTCTTTTCATGATATGCATTTTTTGCCGGCGGAGGGGGCGCTACTGCCCGTTCCACCAGTAGTCGTCGCGGGTGGCCTCCACCTTGTCGGCCATTGTGTCGCCTATGGCGGCGGGCAGGTTCACGAAGAAGTTCTCGCCCACCTTCTCCTCAAGCGCGTCTATGGTCATCGCGCAGTTCATGTAGTTGTTGTCGCTGTAGCCGCGGTGCTCGAAATAGAATGCGACTCCGGTGTAACCCTTTGTCTGCGAAGAGATTCCGCGGGAGCCGGCCTTGCTGTAGCCCAGCAGGGCCTTGTAGTAGGCCACGGGCACGGTCACCTTTTTGCCCACATTGTCATAGGCATATTCGGTGCTGCCCTCCACCACGCAGCCGGTGGCCACATAGAGCGTGTCGAAGGCCTTGGACCAGTCGCGCACGCGGGTCTCCAGAGCGGCCCAGATGTTCTCGTTGAGCTCGCCTTTCTGCGGGGTCATGTTGGTGCCGTAGAAGGTCATTTCGTTGTCATCCTTTGACAGTCGGTCGGCCGAGGGGCACTGGTGTCCGCGCTGATAGGACTGCCTGCCGCCGTCGGAATTGCCGTAGCTGCCGCCGTTGCTGAAGCCCTTGTAGAGCACAGGCTGGGCGCTTTCGGGGAGCTTGGGGTCAAGTCCCCATGCGTTGGTGCGGCTTCCGGAGGCTATGCAGCCCTTGTTGAGCGGATATGCCACCCAGTGGGCCACGAGGGCCTTGGAGTCCCAGTAGAATGAATAGTTGCGCCCGGCCCCGGAGGCCGTGGTGCTGGCGTGAGAGATGAAGTAGAGGCCGCTGTTGTCCGTGGCGGGAAGCTCCATCCAGCCGGGGACGTTGTCCGCTATGGGCGTGTCGGGCAGGTCGGGGTCCACCGGGTCGGGCTGCGCCGAGGCGCCCTTCTGGGTGAAGGTGGCTGTGGACGCGAGTCCGCCGCATACGCCCCGGATCACCGCGGTGCGGGATTCGGCGGAGGTGTTGGCCGTCCAGCTGACGGACGCGGAAGCGCTGCTGCCCTTGCCCTGCGCGGGGTCGGCCGCAATCCAGTCTATGGTCGCGCCCGATTCGTCGGAGAGGGAAAGCGTCCACTCCTTGCCGGAGGCCGCGGTGACCGTCACCCACTGGCTGCCGGCCGTGGATTCGGCCTCGCTGCGTGCAATCTCTATCTTGAATTCTGTGTCCTCGTTATGACTGCAAGATTGGGGCACTGCGAGAAGCAATGCCCCAAACAGTCCTGCAGCCATGCGGCTTATGGATATCATCGTTATGAGCGTGATATTATTCGCTATAGCTGTTTATGCCCCAGAAGATTGCGCGGGCTTTCTTTGCGTCGGTCGAGGAAATGGTCAGTTCTGTTGCGGTGGCATCCAGAATCTCCACCTCGTGATAGGCTTCCGCGTCAGTTGTGGTAACGGTGTACGGGGCGTTGTTGGACACTCCGCTGTTGGCTGTGAGGGCAACCGTGAGATTTTCTGAGCTGCCGGTTCCGGCTATTGTAATCGAGCATGCCTTTTTGCTCCATGCCAGTGCGTAGAAGCTAATCTTCTTGGTGCCGGCGGGGATTGTCACGGTGAAGGAGCCTGCTTTGCTGCTTGTTCCGATCTTGACGAGGGGGGTGTCGTATTCACCGTTTATGTCAGCGGTCTCTTCGTATGCCTTCTTATTGTTGTCAACAGCCCAGGTTACATTGCTGGTGTAAGGGTGCGTAGTAAAGACAGCGGCGGACACTTTGATGGTGTCGGCCTTTTCACCGCAGTTCACAATGAATTTGCCGTAAATCTGTTCGGTGACGTTGGCTGTGGAAGCATCGGGGGTGATGGTGATCACGCTGTCCTTCACGGTGGCGGTTGCCCATACGCTTCCGCCGGTGAACGATTCCTCGTC
>CAZIFT010000036.1:0-15978 GCA_964538395.1 uncultured Muribaculaceae bacterium | reverse complement strand
GGGATGAGCGAAGCGAAGGTCTCCGGAGGAGACTGCCGAATGCCGAGATATCAGATATGGAAAAGGTCGCGGCGGGGGAGGGTGGAGCCGTATTTCTGGCGCAGCTCGCTGAAGAGCACGGCCATCTTCTTGGAAAATCCCGCTCCCTTCCAGGTGCTGGTGTTAGTGACCATGATCCAGCATTCGCCGTCGGGGAAATACTTTACCATGGCCGAAGTTCCCGAGAACGATCCCGACCTGGTCCACCCGGACTCCGGATTGGTGTCGTTCCATCCCAGCGAAAAAGTGACATTGTCCACATAGCGGACCATCTCGCCCACGCTCTCGGCCGAAAGGATGTCCGGAATTTCCGGCTTGCCGTCGACAGAGGCCACCAGCTTCATGATTTCGGGCACGGACGCCACCCAGGCTCCGGCACCTGACAGATTGTGGATATCGTTTCCGCCATAGCAGCGCGTGACCATGCGCCCGCTGTTGCTGTATTCCTCGACCGGCATCTCGTTCACAGGCACATAATAACGCACCTCCGACGGATACTTGTCCTTATAATAGTTTCCGGCTATATGGAAGTCCAGGCAGCCGGCCGGCCTCAGCACGTTCTTCTGAATATAGTCCTCATAGGACTCTCCGCTCAGGGTCTCGATCACCTTGCTGAGCAGCAGATAGCCGAAATTGGAATAGGCCTGGGAAGTGCCCGGCATATAGGAAAGGGAACGCTTCAGGGTGCACTCGATCAGCTTGTCGTTGTCCGGAGGCGTGCTCAGCCCGTTTCTGGCCATCACCGTGATGGTGGAAAACAGCGGGTCCCCGCCGGCCAGGGTGAATCCGCCCCTGTGGCGCAGCAGGTCCTCCACCGTGATCTTGTAATAATTCCTGTCCCTGATGGCTGAGGCATATTCCCTTCCTGAAAGAATGCCGCCCTCGCCGAACACATGGTCCGACAGGGAAAGCTTTCCCTGCTCCTTCAGCTTCATTATCCCGATTGCGGTGACCAGCTTGGACACCGATGCCAGCCTGAGCAGATTATAGGGCTCCATGCGCTTGCCCTCGGCCTCGTCGGCCCAGCCATAGCCCTTGGCATAGAGCAGGGAATCGTGGCGCATCACCGCCAGCGACGCCCCCTTCACCTGCCATTCGCCCATAAACGAGGCCACCCTTCTGTCTATGGCATCTGTTCCTATGCTGTCCGACAGGGAGTTGGTGAGATATTCGTTGAGAACGGCTTCCTTTCTTTCCTTCGGGGCTCCGGCGGAGGCGTCATCCCTGCCGGAAGACGCCTTCAGTATCACGAAAGTGAGACAGGCCGCCGCTGCGGTGCAGAGGATTATAGCTCTTCCGCGCCGGGTCATAGCAGGCCCTTGGCTTTTGCGACATAGATTATGAGGTCCACGGTGCCGTCTATGCCGAGGATGGACGAATCCACGCACAGGTCATAGTTGCTCGCCACGCCCCAGTTGCCGAAGGTGAAATAATTATAGTAGGTCTCTCTTGTCCTTTCCTGCTTGGAAATCAGGCTCTTGGCCTGGTCCTCGGAGATGTTGCGCCTGGTCGCGATCCTCTTTATGCGCTCCTGCTCGGGAGCCGAGATGAACACGTCCAGCTTGTTGTCCATGTCGCGGAGGATATAGTCCGAGCATCTGCCCACGAATATGGCCGAGCCCTTGGAGGCTATGTCGCGGATGGTGTCGCTCTGGATGCGGAACAGGGTGTTGTCATCCACATAGTTCTCCGCGGTGTCGCCTCCGCCGTAGCGGCCATAGGCGAAAAAGTTGGAGAAGGAGAAAAAGCTCCTTTTCTCGTCGCTGCGGACGAACAGGTCCTTGCTGAATCCGCTGTTTTCGGCGGCATGGGTGATCAGCTCGTTGTCGTATACGGTGATGCCGAGCTTTTTGCCGAGGGCATTCGCCACCTCTTTTCCGCCGCTGCCGAACTGACGGCCCACGGTGATTATGACTTTCTTATTGTTATCCATGACGTCTTGGTTTTAGTTGTTTTCTTTTATCTGGCTTCCGAGAATCGAGGGTGCTTCCCCGTCCTTGAGCCTGTTGAGTTTTCTTATGAGCGATATCATCAGAATCAGCGTCGCGACCGTGGCCAGCAGGTCGGACAGCGGGAAGCTGATCCACACTCCCTTCACGCCTGTCCAGACCGGCAGCAGATAGAGGGCCGGCAGCAGGAAAATCAGCTGGCGCGAAAGCGACAGGAATATGGACTTCTTGACCATGCCGAGGCATTGGAACAGGTTGGTGGCCACCATCTGAAAGCCTATGACGGGGAAGGCTATATTCATGACTCTGAGACCTTTGCTTGCAATGGTCTTGAGCTCGGGGTCGCTTGTGAACACGCTCACTGCCAGCGACGGGCAGAGCTCTCCGACCAGGAATCCGACTGCCATCACCAGGGTGGCCAGCTTCGCGGTGAGGAGGAATACCTCCTTCACTCGGCTGTATTTCCTGGCTCCGAAGTTATATCCGGCTATAGGCTGCATTCCCTGGTTCAGACCCATGACCACCATCACGAACAGGAAGGAAATCCTGTTCACTATGCCATAGGCCCCGATTCCGAGGTCGCCGCCATATTTGAGCAGCTGCTGGTTCACGAACAGCGCGACTATGCATGCGGCGGCGTTCATCAGGAACGGTCCCATTCCGATAGTCAGCGAGTCCTTCGCGATTCTCCATTCCAGGCCGAAGAACTTCTTCGGCAGATGGATGAACTTTTTCTGGTCATAGAAATAGTATATCGCATAGGACAGGGCCATCACCTGGCACAGCACCGTGGCGATTGCGGCCCCTCTTATGCCCATGCCCAGCCCGAAGATGAAGATCGGGTCCATGATGCTGTTCGATATGACGGTGAAAAGGGTCAGGCCCATCGCCAGTTTCGGATTGCCGGCGGCGCGTATGACGCTGTTGAGTCCGAAATACAGATGGGTGAATACGTTGCCGACCAGGATTATCTCCATATACTGCCGCGCATAGGGCAGGGTGTTTTCGCTGGCTCCGAAGAACATCAGTATCGGGTCCAGGAAGGCCAGACACAAGACACCGAACAGTATGCCTATTATGGTGTTGAGGGTGACTTCGTTGGCCAGGACCTTGTTGGAGGCTTCATAGTTCTTCTGCCCGAGCAGGACGGAGAGCATCGTCGATGCTCCGACTCCCACCAGGGTGCCGAGGGCCGAGGACAGGTTCATCAGCGGGAAGGTGACCGCGAGACCGGAAATTGCATAGGACCCGACATCCTTGATGTGGCCTATGTAGATGCTGTCCACCATGTTGTACAGGGAGGACGCGGTCATCGCGATTATGCCCGGCACCGCATATTCCTTCAGCAGAGTGCTTATCTTCTTGGTGCCCAGCTCTGTGGGTATCACTCCTATGGGCATCGGCTTATTCGTCTACGATTTCGACTTCAAACTCCAGAGGCGCATAGGCGGGAATCCTGTCCCCGCTTCCGCTGTAGCCGTAGCCATAGTCCGAGATGAAGATTGCGGCCGACTTGCCGCCGGGTCTCATCTCCCAGAGCAGTTTGCTGAATCCGGTGACCACCGAGGACTCGGAAGAAGAGCCGGAGGCCTTGAAGATGAGGTCGTCAGAGCTGTCGCCCCAGACGATGGAGGCCGGCTTGTAGGTGGTCGAAGAGTCGTAGATGTTGTATTTCCTGGCGGTGTCGCGGATGTTGGTGTCGAACACCTGTCCGTTGAGCAGCCTGCCGATGTAGTTTATCTTTATCGTGGTGTCGCTGGGGAAGGCCTCGTCGTCGGCGGGCTCGGCCAGCTCCTTATAGTAGAAGCCATAGGACAGGGAGTCCAGATGGCCATATTTCGTGTCGCACCATTTCTCGATTCTGGCAATCTGGTCGGCCTGGATGTCTTCCGTGAATCCGTGCAGGGTCAGTTCATAGATGCCGGTGGAGGAGGACTTGTTGGTCTTCTTGATGTAGTCGGCGGGGTCCTCTTTTCTGTCGAAGACCATCAGCCAGCTGGGAATAAGGGCCTTGCGGGTCTCGCCGATTCTCATTCCCTGCAGGACGCTCTCTATTCCCACCGACAGGTTCTCGTTGCCGGTATACCAGGTCTGAGCTCCGTAGTAGTTGCCGTCCTCATAGGTTCCGACCTGCTTGGCGACGCTTTCTTCGGTCGTGGACGAGATGGTCCCGCTCATGGATGCGAGCGTGTAGGAGACAAAGACATAGGCCTCTCCGTTATATTCGGCCCCGTCTCCGGGAGTGTCCTCGAGGATATAGGCTCCGACTGATGTCTGCGTCGCCTCCGGATATTTCATGGAGACCCATGCGTCTATATATTCTTTCGACTGCTCGTTGGAAGTCGCCGTGCTGCTCTTTGCGCAGGAGGCTGTCAGCGCGACGGCCGCGCCCCCGATCAGAATAAGTGTATTGTGTAATTTCATAGTCGTTCGTTTGATTTGCGCCCGTCCGGATGCGGCGGGCCAGTGCCGAATCAGCAGGAATCGTGCCTGATTTCTCATTTCATTCCATGAATTCATCAGTCACCCTTTCTATATATGCGGCCACGTCCGCGCGGCTGCATGAGGGAATGTCCTTTCCGGCAAAGAGTTTCCCGCCGGAAGCGCACTCGTGGCCGCCTCCGTTGAAATATTTCACGGAGCACCTGTTGGCGGAGGTTCCCTTTTTGGAACGTATCGATATCCTGTAATGGTCTTTGTCCATCTTGGCCAGTATGCTCATCTTCACTCCGCCTATCGCGAGCGGCAGGTTCACGAAGCCCTCGGTCTCGCCGTCCTCCAGCCCGAACCGGGCCCTGTCGGAGTCGGTGAAAATCGTGTACGCCACCCCCTTCCGGGTTATGGTCATGGCTTCGGACAGCATCCAGCCCATGGCCCTCAGGCGGTTCTCCCGATAGGAGTTGTAGAGCCGTCCCAGCAGGGCGTCCCTGTCCACTCCGGCCGCAATCAGTCTGGAGGCCATCTCGAAGGTGGACGGATAGACCGAATTGGCGAAGTTGTTGGTGTCGGTGGTCATGCCGGTCATCAGGGCCAGAGCGGCCTCCGGCGGAAGCCTGCGCGCGTCCGAAGAAATTTCGGGCATCTCCATCAGAAGCCAGAACAGCAACTCCGACGCCGACGAGATCGCGCATTCTGAGACTGTGAGGGCGAAGTCCTGCTCCTGCGGGCCTATGTGATGGTCTATCAGCACTTTGACGGCCTTTGACTCTCTCAGCGGCCGCTCCAGGTCTCCGGTCCGGTCGAATCCGTTGCAGTCCAGGCATATCAGCATGCCGGCCCCGCGGATCGCGGCCAATCCTCTTTCAGGCTCTTCCGGGAAGATTATGGCGCCGGCCGTTTCCGTGAGGAAGCGCATGTTGGCGTCGGCCGCTCCGGGGAGGACGATGTCCGCCTTTTTGCCGAGCGTCCTCAGAAAGGAAACCATGGCCACACAGCTGCCCACGGCGTCTCCGTCGGGGTGGACATGGGCTGTCACGGCTATCGGGGAGTTCTCCCCGACAAGGCGGCGGAAGCTCTCCGCGGATATTTTCAGCGATGCTTTCATGAGCTTAAAACAGAGTCCCGAAAAAATGGGTTTTGTGTTTTGCAAATTTAGTGAAATTATTGCTTTTCAGAATTCGATTTCATAACTTTGTCGGCAATACGGCATAACGTAAGTCGATAATAATAAAAAACACACATAATAATGAACAAAGTACTTAAAGCCCTGATCAGTGTCGTGCTCCTGGTCGTGATAGCCGGACTTGTCTATGCTATTGTCGAGAGCATAATGGAGCCCGTCAAATTCAACAAGCAGGTTGACGCCCGCAAAGAGGTCGGTATCCAGAGGTTGAAGGACCTCAGAACCCTCGAAACGGCCTACAAGACCGTGAACGGCAAGTTCACCGACGATTTCGACTCTCTCAAGCTTTTCTATGACAACGGCAAGATGGAAGTGGTCATGCAGATCGGTTCCAACGATGACTCCCTCGCAGTGGCCAACACCGAGAAGGTCAAGAAAGCCAACAAGAAGATCACTCCCGAGCAGATGTATGAGCTCTACAAGCAGGGCCAGCACCTCGTGTTCTCGATTGTGAACGAGATCCCCGTGAAGGACACTCTGTTCCATAGCCGCGACAACTTCAGCATCGACTCTCTCCGCTACATTCCTTTCTCCGGAAAGCAGGAAATCGAGCTTGATGCAGTCACAAAGGCAGTGTCCGGAGTGCAGGTTCCTCTGTTCGAGGCAAAGATCCCCTACAAGAAGCTTCTCAAAGGTCTTGACAACCAGCTGAGAATCAACCTCGATGCCGAGTGCCGCGCAAGCAACCGCTACGAGGGCCTTCAGGTGGGCAGCGTCTCCGCTCCTAACAACAACGCCGGTAACTGGGAGTAATAGCCCTTTTTGCCTGTGGAAAACACTGTGGCGGAATATAAGAATAGAATATCCATTCAAGTGTCCTTGAGTGGATATTCTTTTATTTCCCGCACCGCCGAAGGCGAGGTGCGGTCGCCATGGCTTGCTCCCGACCGTCTTTTCACCACGGTGGAGTTCCAGAAGCGCTATGACCGGGTGGAGATCTCTCTTATGACTCCCAAGGCGGCTCTGGTTCCCGCTCCTTTCTTCGACCCGTCGGGGGTGCGCGCCGCCCTTGCGGAAGTGGTCCCGCTCAGGGACTCGGACGCGGTCGAATGGGTGGAGGTGCCTTCGTGCGGGGCCGTGATGCTTTATTCCAATTCCATAGACGAGTCGCTTTCTTCGGTGATATCCGGGACGGTGCTCGATTCCGGCGGCCATGCCTCGAAGGTCTATCCGGAACTGTACTGGATGATCCGCAGTCTGGACGGCTGCGGCGAATACAACAAGATAATCGCCTCCTATATGGACGGGTGGCTTCATCTTGTCGTGGCTCAGGGCAGGACTCTGCTTCTGGCCAATGTCTATGAGGCGGCGGACTTCACGACTGCGGAGTATTTCATATTCCTGGCGCTGAAGAGTCTGCAGCTGAATCCGGAAATTTCTTCGATCAGCTTCCGCACCCCGCTCGCTCCTGAGCAGGAAATGTCGCTTTACCGCTATTTCAAATCGGTGGAGGTTGTCTGATGCGCATCATCGGTGGCAGCCTCAAGGGCAAGGAAATAGATCCGCCCAGAAACTACCGGGCGCGTCCCACTACGGATTTCGCCCGTGAGGGACTGTTCAATATCCTGGACAATGAATATGAGATGGAGGGCCTTCGGGTTCTGGACCTGTTCGCGGGGACCGGAGCCGTGTCTCTTGAGTTCATCTCGCGGGGGGCGGAGCATGTGTGGTGTGTGGAGATGAATCCGCAGAATGCCGCGTTCATATCTTCTGAGGCCAGGAGGCTGGGGGTGTCAAATCTCACTGTGGTGCGTCACAATGTGTTTGATTTTCTGCCTCTGTGCACTGAGAAGTTCGACATAGTCTTTGCGGATCCGCCTTATGCGCTGGAGAATCTGCAGTCGATTCCGGACAAGGTCTATGAGGCCGGGATCATCCATCCGGGCGGCTATTTCATTCTTGAGCACGGGGACGAGCATTCGTTCACTACCCATCCGCTTTTCGTCAAGGAAAAGCATTACGGACGGGTCCATTTCTCCTTCTTCGAAAAAGACTGACAAAAAAAGGATGACTGGCTCAGTCATCCCTTTTTTGTGTCAACATGCCTGGATTACTTCTTATTGTTGCGCTCGTTACTGCGCTCGCGGCGGGCTTTGCGCAGATGATAGGCGCTTTCCACCAGCAGCTCGTCGGCCATTATGCCCCTTGCCGCAAGCATGTCCAGAATCACCGCCACCAGCGGGAATATGGACGACAGCCTGAACACCACCATGCTGTGGGTCGTGAAAAAGTCCACGGCCAGCCAGATCTGGAAGGCCACGCAGAGAAGCGCCGCGAGAGTCGCCGTCCTCATCTGGAAGATTCTGAACCTGTAGGTCGTCAGCGCCAGAATGTGCAGCAGGGTGATGATGATAATGAGTATGAGATAGGGGACATATGATATGAATCTCAGCTTGTCTCCGATTTCGCCGTCACCGGCCACGGTCACCGCTTTTGTCGAAAACAGCATTATCCCCACGAGTATCGTGGATATCGCAAGATATAGGGTCTGAACTCTCTGCCACATGATTTTTCTGAGTTTTGGTTGAAATGCAAAAGTAGGAAATATCACGCAAAAACGCTATTTTTGTCTATTGCTGAAACGGTTGAACGGCCGTTTCGGCAGTATGCAAAAACAAGAAATATGCGGATAGCAGAATCAGAACTCATAATCAATGACGATGGATCCGTGTTCCATCTTCATCTCAGACCGTCCGAGCTGGCCGATCTGGTCGTGCTTGTCGGGGACCCCGGCAGAGTGGACATGATTTCGGAATTCCTCAGCGACATAGAGTTCCGCCATCAGTCCCGTGAATTCGTCTCCACCACCGGCCGCTACAACGGCAGGCGCGTGACCGCGCTTTCCACCGGAATCGGCACTGACAACATAGACATAGTCATGAACGAGCTGGACGCTCTGGCCAACATCGACTTCGCCACCCGCGAGGTCAGACCCGAGCACCGGTCTCTCACCATTCTCCGGGTCGGAACCACCGGCGCCATCCAGCCGGACATTCCGCTCGGCTCTTTTGTCTTCTCGCATTACTCGGTGGGCTGCGACGGCCTGCTGAACTGGTATGCCGACAGGGATTCCTATTCGGACCTGGACATGGAGAAGGCTTTCACCGAGCATGTCCGTTGGGACAGGCATCTTCCCGCGCCCTATTTCATCAAGGCCAGTCAGAAGCTGATTGACCGCTTCGCCGGCTGCACCGTGAAGGGCGTCACGGTCTCGGCCTCCGGGTTCTATGGCCCGCAGGGGAGAGTGTTGCGCATCCCTCTGGCAATGAAGAACATGGTGGAGGATTTCGAGACCTTCCGCTATGGCGAGTACCGGATAACCAATTTCGAGATGGAGAGCTCGGCGCTGGCCGGACTTTCCGCCCATCTCGGCCATGACGCGGGCACGGTCTGCTGCGTGATAGCCAACCGCTATGCCAAGAGCAGCAATCCGGACTATAAGCCCCGTGTCCGTGAGCTGGTCAAGCTCGCTCTTGACCGCCTCACAGAATAAGCCACGTGCATCGGCAGCTCTCCTCCGGCGACCTTCGCTTCGCTCATCCCACCACCGCTTCGCAGCGGTCCCCCCGCTCATGATGCCGCGGGCGGCACAGGTCTCCGGAGGAGACAGCCGATGCCAGGTGAACAATAAAATGCGACTGATAATTACTTATCAGCCGCGTTTTTGTTTTATTTTTTGCAATGTGCAGTGCTTTGGCACAAGCGGGCGATATCTTTGCATCAGTTAAAAACAAAGACGCCATGAAAAACACTGAATACAATGTCGATGCAATCTGCTCCGAAATATCGTCCGACGCTTTCTCCGCCCTCGAAGGCCTGATCGAAGACCTCGGACTGGAAGTCACCGGCATCAGCCTGGGATAGCCTCCCCGAGAGCCTCCTCCCTGGCGTGCTTCAGGCTGACAAGGGTCCCCTCCCTGTCCTTCCCGATCCCCACGCTGATCTGCCTGAACTCTCCCGGCGCCGGCTTCACCCCGGCCACCCTGTCCGCGATTATGAACTCCGAGACAGGATCCTCCACATACCTCATGATCGCCCGCTTGAGCGGTCTCGCCCCATAGGCAGGGTCATAGCCCGCATCGGCGATGAACTTTCTCGCCGCCGGAGTGATGGTGATCTTATAGCCGGCGTCCTCCGCCCTCTTTCTGAGGCTCCGCAGTTCCACATCGATGATTTTCCCGATGTCATCCCTGTCAAGCGAATTGAAATAGACCTTCTCGTCCACCCTGTTCAGGAACTCCGGAGGGAAAGTCTTCTTCACCGCCTTCTCCAGCACACTCTGCCTGTCCCGGCTTATGTTTCTTCCGGCAGTCGCGAATCCCAGCCCCTTGCCGAAATCCTCCATCTCCCGGCTTCCGATGTTGGAAGTCATTATCACTATGGTGTTCTTGAAGCTGACCGTCCTTCCCTCGCTGTCAGTGAGCCTTCCGTCGTCGAGAATCTGCAGCAGAAGGTTGAATATGTCCGGATGCGCCTTCTCGATCTCGTCGAGCAGCACCACGCTGTAGGGCTTGCGGCGCACCCGCTCGCTGAGCTGTCCGCCCTCCTCATAGCCCACATATCCCGGAGGCGCCCCGATGAGCCTCGAGACCGAAAACTTCTCCATATACTCGCTCATGTCGAGCCTTATCATGCTGTCCTCCGAATCGAACAGATATTCAGCCAGACATTTGGCCAGCTGAGTCTTGCCCACTCCGGTGGGCCCGAAGAACAGGAACGAGCCGATCGGGCGGTTCGGGTCCTTGAGCCCCGCGCGGTTTCTCCTGATGGCGCCGCATATGGTGTCTATGGCCGCGTCCTGGCCTATGATCCGGCTCCTGAGCCGGTCCTTCATCCGGAGTATGCGGTTGCCTTCGGATTCGGCCACCTTGTTCACCGGTATGCCAGTCATCTTCGAGACCACGTCGGCGATGTCATCGGCGGTGACCGTCTTTGCGGCGGCCCTGCTCTTGAGCCTCACCATGGACCCGGCCTCGTCCATCGCGTCTATCGCCTTGTCCGGCAGCGCGCGCTCCGGAATGTACCGGTCGGTGAGCCTCACGCAGGCCTCCAGCGCGTCGTCGGTGTAGCTGACCTTGTGGAAGTCCTCATAGTTGGACCGGATCTTTTTCAGTATGGCTATGGACTGGTCCGCGTCCGTAGCCTCCACGACCACCTTCTGGAACCGCCTGTCGAGGGCTCCGTCCTTCTCCACTATCTTGGTGAACTCGTTCACCGTGGTCGCGCCTATGCACTGGATCTCGCCGCGGGCCAGCGCCGGCTTCAGCATATTGGCGGCGTCCAGGCTGCCCTGAGCCCCGCCCGCGCCCACTATGGTGTGGAACTCGTCTATGAACAGGATTATGTCCGGATTCTTGCTGACTGCCCGGATTATGGTCTTGACCCTCTTCTCGAAGTCGCCGCGGAATTTGGTGCCCGCGACCACAGAGGCTATGTCCAGCGAGATTATCTTCTTCTTCGCCAGGGCGGGGGAGATCTCGCCGGAGGCGATTTTCAGGGCTATGCCCTCCACTATGGCCGATTTCCCCACTCCGGGCTCGCCGATGAGCATGGGATTGTTCTTCTTGCGCCTGCCCAGAATCTCTATTACCCTGGCTATCTCCCTTTCACGTCCCACGACGGGGTCGAGCTTGCCCTCCGCGGCGGCCTTGGTGAGGTCGAAGCCATATTCGGCCAGCTCGTCCTTCGTCTCTTCCTCCTGCTTCTTGCCGCTGTCATATTCGATGTCGTCGCCGTCGTCGCCCTTCGCCGGAGCCTGGCCTGTCATTCTGGCACCCAGCAGGTCGTTCTTCTCCATATATGTCACCACCCGGCCATAGTCTATGCCTATGCTTCTGAGATAGGCCTGGCCATAGCTTCCGGTGGTCCGGCACAGCGCCATCAGCAGATGCTGGGACCCGGCCTCGCGGCATCTGAGCCTGGTGGACTCCATTATGGTGAGACTCAGGACGTTCTGCGCCCCTCTCGAGAAGGTTATGTGCTCCAGCTCGGAATAGGGGATGCGCTCGTTGGTGAATATCTTGGAGTCGATGAAGGCCTTGAGGCGGCCTGTGTCCACCTCAAGCCCGCAGAGGGTCGCCATGGCGGCGTTGTCCCCGTGCCGGATCATGCCGAGAAAGAGGTGGTCCGGACCTATGCCGTAGCTGCCGGTCCTGAGGGCCTCCTCCCTGGAATATGTGATTATGCTGTTGAGCTCGTCGGATACTTTTATGTCCATGGATGTCTCCTTCTTCTTTTCTCCGTTAAGGTACGACCATTTTTTCAATTGTCATACCAAATCCGGCCTTGTGTCAGCCGCCCCGGCTCCATAATCCTTTTTGCCGCCCGCCGGCTTTTCTTCTTTCCGAATTTTGCTTAAATTTGCATACTTATGCAGATTTTTTAGAAAGAAGAAAAAATGGCTGAAATAGAAGAAGTGAAGACCGGCATCATAGAGCCGGTGGAGATAGATCAGGAGATGAAGACGGCCTATATCGACTATTCGATGTCCGTCATCGTTTCCCGTGCGCTTCCCGACGCCCGCGACGGCCTGAAGCCGGTGCAGAGGCGTATTCTGTTCGGCATGGACGGTCTGGGAATCGGGTATTCCGGCCAGACCAAGAAGTCCGCCAGAATAGTGGGAGAGGTGCTCGGTAAGTTCCATCCCCACGGCGATTCCAGCGTATATGATGCAATGGTCAGGCTGGCGCAGGGATGGAACCAGAGATATCCCCTCGTCTTCGGACAGGGAAACTTCGGCTCCATGGACGGAGACTCCCAGGCCGCCATGCGATATACCGAGGCGAAGCTTGAGAAAATCACGGAAGAGGTCCTCTGCGACCTCGACAAGGACACCGTCGATTTCCAGCTGAACTTCGACGACACCATTCCCGAGCCCACCGTGCTTCCCACGAAGGTTCCGCTTCTGCTGCTGAACGGATCGGCCGGCATAGCCGTGGGTATGGCCACCAACATGGCTCCCCACAATCTCGGCGAATGCTGCGATGCCATATGCGCATATATCGACAACCCCGAAATAGCTGTCTCAGACCTGATGCAGCATCTCAAGGGCCCCGATTTCCCGACCGGAGGCATAATCCAGGGCGTGCAGGGCATCAGGGACGCATATGAGACCGGAAGAGGCAAGGTGACGGTGCGTGCGCGCACCGAGATAGAGGTGGACGACAAGGGCCGCGAGACCATAGTCATCACCGAAATCCCCTATATGGTCAACAAGCGCGAGATGATCGAGAAGATCGCTCAGCTTGTGGAGGAGAAGAAGCTTGAGGGCATCACCTATGTCAACGACGAGAGCTCCCGCGAGGGAATCAGGGTGATCATCCGCGTCAAGCAGGGCGCCAACTCCAACGTGGTGCTCAACAACCTCTTCAAATATACCTCTCTCCAGTCGAGCTTCGCGATAAACAACGTCGCGCTGGTCAAGGGCAGGCCCATGACCATGAATCTCAAGGACATGATCAAGGAGTTCGTGGACTTCAGGCACGAGGTCATAATCCGCAGGACCAAGTTCGAGCTTGACAAGGCCCAGAAGAGAGCCCATATTCTCGAGGGTCTGCTCAAGGCCATAGACGTCATCGACGAGGTCGTGAGGATCATCCGCGAGTCCAAGAACATAGACGAGGCCAAGGCTACTCTCATGACCACGTTCGGATTTTCCGACGCGCAGGCCCAGGCCATCGTGGACATGCGTCTCAGACAGCTCGTCGGACTGGAAAGGGCCAAGCTTCAGGCTGAATATGACGACCTGGAGAAGTTCATCGCCCGCTGCCAGGCCATTCTCGCCGACGAGAAGCTCCAGATGGGCATAATCAAGGACGAGACCATGGAGCTGAAGGAGAAGTACGGCGACCCCCGCCGCACCGAAATCGTCCGCAGCTCCGACGAGTTCAACCCCGAAGACTTCTATGCCGACGACGATGTGGTGATCACCATATCCCATCTCGGATATATAAAGAGAACCCCTCTCACAGAGTTCAGGACCCAGAACAGGGGCGGAGTGGGAATGAAGGCCAGCGCAGTGCGCGACGAGGACTTCATCGAGCACATCTACATAGCCAACATGCACAGCACCATGCTGTTCTTCACAGAGAACGGCATGCGCTACAACCTGAAGGTCTATGAGATTCCGGAGGGAGCCAGGGCTTCCAAGGGAAGGGCCATCCAGAACATAATCCCGATCGAGCAGGGCGACAGCATCCGCACCTATCTCAATGCCCAGAACATCGAGAGCGACGAATACAAGAACAGCCATTTCGTGGTTCTGGTCACCAGGAGGGGCATAGTCAAGAGGACCAGCCTGGCCGAATATGGCAATGTCCGCAGCCGCAACAAGGGCATCAAGGCCATCACCTTCAAGGAGGGAGACTCGCTTCTTGACGCTCTCCTGACAGGCGGCGACTCCGAGATCATGATAGCCGCCAGGAAGGGACGCTGCGTGCGCTTCAACGAGAATGACGCAAGAGAGGTGGGAAGAACCTCGATGGGCGTCAGGGGCATAAGCATAGACGATGACGATGAGGTGATCGGAGCCATTTCCTGCGACCCCAAGGCCGCCGACGCTGCGGAGCACACGATTCTGGTCGTGAGCGAGCACGGATACGGCAAGCGTTCCGACCTCGACGAGTACAGAATCACCAACAGGGGAGCCAAGGGAGTGCGGACCATCAACATCACCGACAAGACTGGCTCGCTTATTGCAATAAAATCCGTTAAAGATGCTGATGACCTCATGATTATCACCCATTCCGGACTGACCATCAGGATGGCGGTCTCGGACATCAAGGTGGCCGGTCGCGCCACTCAGGGCGTAAGGCTCATAAATGTCCGGGAAGGCGATTCGATTTCGGCGGTGTCCGTGGTTGACGGCGAGAGGGAGGACGCTGCCGGGCAGCAGCCCGCTGAAGAAGGCGGCGAAGCATCCGAAGAAGTTAATAATCAATAGTTTAAATAATAGCTTATGAAAAAAATCCTTTTTGCTCTGGCAATACTTGCCTCAGTACAGGTCGCTCAGGCTCAGGTGAAGTCTGTTGCTGACGCCCAGAAGGCTCTGGAGGCTGCCAAGGCTGCCACAGAGAATCCCAAGAAGGCCACAAAGGCTCTCACATGGACGAAGCTCGGCGAGACATATGTTTCTGCCTATGACGCTCCGGCCGGAGCTCTTTGGGTGAACGCTTCCAAGCAGGAGCTTGCCCTTGTCATGAAGGAGCAGCCTCTCTCGGTGGAGAACGCCGTCGTCGGAGGTGCTCAGTATTCCAAGGAGGTCTATGAGAACAAGAACCTCTATTTCACTCCCGAAGGAACCCTGGCCATCATCGAGGTGACCAAGCCCGCCGAGGACAATGCTCTTTCCAAGGCCGCCGAGGCTTATGAGAAGGCTTATTCCATCGACCCCAAGGCCAAGGGAATCTCCGAGGGCCTCGAGTCCATCGCCCAGAAGTATATGAGCGAGGGTTACACCAAGTATCAGCTCGGCCAGTATGCCGCCGGCAGCGTCCTCTTCGAGAATGCAGCCAAGACTTCCGCAATGAAGCCCCTTGAGAAGGTGGACACCAACGCCGTCTATAACGCCGGTTTCCTTGCTCAGGCAGCAGGCGACAACGCCAGGGCCAAGAAGTTCTACCTGCAGTGCTATGACCTCAACTATTTCGCAAAGGACGGTGATGTCTATGCAAGACTCGCAACGGTCGATGCCGACAACGCCAAGAAGTATCTTGAGGAAGGCTTTGCCAAATATCCCAACAGCCAGAGCATCCTTATCGGTCTGATCAACTATTACACTCAGGCCGGAGAGGGCACCGAGAGGCTTTTCGAGCTGCTCGACGCCGCCAAGGTCAACGAGCCCAACAACGCTTCCCTTTACTATGTCGAGGGTAACATCCACGCTCAGCTCGGCAACTATGACGCCGCTGTCAAGGCTTATGAGCAGTGCGCCCAGGTGAACCCTAAGTATGAGTTCGGCTATGTCGGAGAGGGCATCATGTATTACAACAGGGCCGTCGAGGTTCAGGAGAAGGCTCAGTCGGAGCTTGACGACACCAAGTATGCCGCTCTTGTCGAGGAGTTCGAGTCCAGCCTTAAGAACTGCATCGCTCCTTTCGAGAAGGCTTATGAGCTTTCCAGCGACAATGCCACCAAGGTGGGTATCGCAGAGTACCTCAAGAACGCCAACTATCGTTTCCGCGATGAGGATCCCAAGTATCAGGCCGCATATGACAAGTATGACAAGGTCGTGACCAGCGGAAAGGCTGAGTAATCGGAATACGCATCATAATAATTAAAGGGATGACTGATCGGTCATCCCTTTTTTTCGTGTCTATGGCTTCTGGCATTCGGCAGCTCTCCTCCGGCGACCTTCGCTTCGCTCATCCC
>CAZIFT010000035.1:0-16321 GCA_964538395.1 uncultured Muribaculaceae bacterium | reverse complement strand
CGCGAAGCGATGACGCAGATGGCAATGGGAGGGGCCGGAGCGAACGAAGTGAGCGTAGTTCCGCCAAACTGAGTCTGCCCGGCTGTGACCGGATACAAAGAGAGGCTGGACACTGTCCAGCCTCTCTTTCAGTTATCAGAAGTTTTTATTCGCCTTTGATGTTCCTGTAGAAGAACTCGAAGATGCGCTTGCTGATGTAGTCGCTGCCGAGATTGTGAGTGTGGCCAGGCAGATACATCTGCTCAAAATACTTATTGTTCTTCACCAGCTCATAGACAACCTGCAGCGTGGATGCCGGATCCACATTGTCGTCCATCTCTCCGTTCACTATCAGCAGCTTGCCCTGGAGATTGCCCGCATTGTCCACATTGGAATTCTCGCTGTACTCCGGGCCGATGGGCCATCCCATCCACTGCTCATTCCACCACATCTTGTCCATCCTGTTGTCATGGCAGCCGCACAGCGCCACACCGACCTTATAGAAATCGGGGAAGAACAGAAGAGCCGAGAGAGTATTCTGACCGCCGGCCGAATAACCATAGATACCCACATTGCTGATGTCCAGCCAATTATACTTCTTGGCCGCAGCCTTCATCCACAGAATCCTGTCAGGGAAGCCTGCATCCTTGAGATTCTTATAGCAGACATCCTGGAAGCTCTTGGAGCGGTTGTCAGTGCCCATTCCGTCTATGGTCACCACCACGAAGCCCAGCTCCTGAAGCATGGAATTCCTCGTATAGACGCCGAAATTCTTCACCACATGCGAGTCGTGAGGCCCGGCATAGATATACTCCACCACCGGATACTTCTTGCTCTTGTCGAAATTATAGGGCAGATACATCGTGCCCCAGATGTCCGTCTTGCCGTCGCGGCCCTTGGCGCTGAACACTATCGGCATGGTGTAGCCCTTGTCGAGCAGAGCCTTGATGTCGGCTGTGTGGATGTCCATCACCTTGGAGCCGTCAGAACTTCTGCGGGCAACGCTGGCGCCGGCATAGTCCGGCCTGGAATAGCTGTCCACAAAATACTTATGGTCAGAGCTGAAGCTCACCGTGTGGTTGGCGTTCTCCGGAGTGAGGTCAGAGATCTTGCCGGAAGCGAGGTCAAGCCTCAGAAGATGCTTGTCATAGGGGTCCTCGCCCTTGTTGGTGCCGTAGCCGTTGGCGTTCATGAGGACATATCCGCCCTCCTCGTCCACATAATGGATCTCCCTCACATTCCACTGGCCCTTCGTGAGCTGAGTGGCCTTGCCGGTCTCAGTGTCAACCATATAGAGATGCCTCCAGTCGTCCCTCTCGGACACCCAGAGCAGCCTCTTGCCGTCGGCGAAATAATACCTGTAGAGCTCGTTATAATAGACAAAGGTGTTGGTCTTCTCCTCGGCGATGACCTTGTTCTCGCCGGTGGCGGCGTCCACCTTCACCAGCTGATAGAGCTGATGCCCCCTCTTGTTATACTCAAAAGTGAACCAGGAAGAGTCGGGAGCCCACTGGCCGAAGCTGAGCGAATACTGGTTGCCATAGGCCGAAGTGTCAAACTCGATGCGGGACATGCTCTCCACATTATAGAGCTCCGGAGTCACCTGGGCGAGCTTGTCGCCGGGCTTGGCATAATTGATCCAGCGGTAGATGGGCTGGACCTGGCTCTCGGGGCGGGACTCGCGCAGCATAATCTGCCTCTCGGTTATGACCTCCTGCCTGAATGCGGCAAGCTTCTTCGAGTCGGGCGACCACACCACATAGGCATATGCGTCGGCGTCGGTGCCGTCGAAGGTGAGCTGCTTCTCGCCGCTCTTGTCGCCGGCCTTCCGGATCCAGACATTGCTGTCCCTGATCACTGCCTCAAGCGCGCCGTCGGGAGATGCCGAAGCCTCCCTTTCCCCGCCGCGGAACTCTTCGAACGGAGGACGCATCCTGTCCCTGTCGCCTGCGAGGGCCTCATATTCGGCGGAGGAAATCTCCTTCTTGGACGCGTCGGAGAGATTCACCATATAATACTTGTCTCCGGCGGCCTCATGATTCTTATAGACAAAGGACGAGGCGTCCTTCCATATGGGCGAGACCGGTCCGTTGTACAGGAGAGTGGCGTTTTCCTTCACCATCTTAGCTCCCGGGTCGTACAGCTTCTCGAACCCGCTGTTGAATGTCTGGGCGGAAAGATTCCCCGCGCAGAGGGCCGCGGCGGCAGCCGCAGCAAGCAGACTTGTGGAAAATTTCATGGTATGAATGTTATTGATTGTGGCAAGAATATGTGTCAAGACCATAAAGTTAGTCTTTTCCCTCAAAAAAGTCAAGCGCCGCTCCTATCACGGCCCTGATGTCGTCCTCGTCCCGGAACACCTCCAGCGGCACTCCCAGACAGACCGTCCTGTAGCCCTCGCGCCGGCTCCATATTCCCGCCGGCAGCCCGGTGTCCGCATATTTCAGGAATATGCCTCCCTTAGAATCCGAAGGACGTATGGCGTCCGGAGTCTCCACGCAATAGCTCTTCTCCTCGGGGGTGCCGCAATAGGTGAACGAAGGCCGCACCGCCTTGAAATTCCGGGACTTGCCCGTGGTGCGCAGCTCCCCGCTGCGGCAGGCGTAGTTGGACACGAAACGGTAGCCCAGGACCTTCTCCGCGAAAGATGCGGCCTCGGCGCTGTCCGCGGCGTCCTTGACCACGGGATAGACCCTGTCCCATATGTCCGTGCCTATGTCGGCCCCCGAGACCAGAATGTTGCCGCCGCCCGAAGCGAAGCCGGCCAGAGCGTCCCTGAGCCCTTTCGGAAACACCTGGTGGCGCTGCGCCTTCAGCGACTTGCCAGGCACCGTCGTCACCTGCTTTCCGCATATCAGGTCTATGCTTCCGAAGTCTCCGGCCAGCTCCGGGAACAGGGACAGAGCCTCGGCGCTCACCGAGCTGAAGCCCCTTCCGGAGGCCATGACGGCCTTGCCGTGGACATAGGGATAGTCAAAGCTGTTGCCGGCCCTGCGGAACCCGGCCATATCGTCGTATGAAGCCCCGAAGCCGGGGTTGTCGTCGCTTTCCCACTGCAGCCCGCGCCTGAACTGATACATCGGGCCTATGTAGCTGAGGTCGTCCATATAGGGGACGCCGCCGTCCAGGCTCTCGTCGAATCCCGCATAGTCCGGAGTGTCAAACCATGCCGGGCCGGAGACCCTGGTGAAGTTGTTGACTATCAGCACTCCGCGTCCGGCGGCGCTGCCTGAGGGGATCCCTGCGGCCAGGGTCTCGGAAGGGAAGCTCCTGCCTCCGTCGTTCCAGGCCTGGATCCGGAAGCTGTAGATGTGGCCGGGCTGCACCTTCACGTCGGTGAAGAATCGCCCGTCCTTCTCGGACGCCTCGATCTCGTGCCCCCCGTCAAAGGCCCCTCCGTCGATTCGCGTATAGAGGATGAACCCCTTCGGGACGGCAGTGGCCTCCAGGCTGTCGGTCCGGGCCGTCCAGCCCAGCCTCACCATGTCCTGCCCGTTCACCACGGCGGAAAAGGCGGCGACCGGAAGCGGCTGCACGACATAGGGGCGGCCATAGCGGTTGCTCAGGAACTTGAGCATGCCCTTATAGACGGCCCTGCTCACGTCGAACCGGAACTCCGGGTCCAGCCCGTATCTCATGTCGGAGAAATTCTGATGCGAGAGCAGCTCCAGTATCATCCCCGGGACTCCGCTCGTGCGGGCCTCGCTGTAGGAGCGGTCCCAGGTCTCGCGCCTCGTCCAGGAAGTGTCATAACGGGCTCTGATGTCGTTCACGACCTGAGTCTGCACATAGTCGCAATACTCCCTGCCCGCCATGCGGTCCCCTCCGCCCGGATAGGTGCGGCTTCCGTCGCATTTCAGGGTATAGATGGAGAGGGTGCCCACTATGGAGTCGTTGGGATAGACCCCGGCATCGGAATGCATCGCGAACGAAAGGTCTATGGGAATGCCCAGTCCCTTCTCCTTCGGATTGACGGAGGAGCCTCCCGCCAGGCGCGCGGTCCACGGACCTCGGTCGGCGAAGTCGTTGGTGTAATCGCCTTTGTGTCTGCGGGTTATGGTGGAGTCTACTCCGCTCCACTGCATGGAGTAAAGCGCGCCCTCCATATAGGCCGGCATGCCCGAAGTGCTCCAGTCATTGACCGGAGTTCCGGTCTTGCCCCGGGCTATCTTGCCCATTCCGCCGCCGAAGCGCACGGCGTCGGCCGTCACGACCTCATTCTGGCCGTGCTGCCTTCCTTCCGGAGCCCTGTTGTCCAGTATCACCCGTCCGCCCTGTCCCGGGGCGAACTCGAAGGTGCCCAGGCATATCCATGTGCCGCCGCCCATCTTCTGATTCACCGAGAATTCAGTCCGTCCGCCCATGTGCACCACTGTGTAATGGGCGTGCGAAGTGCTGTTGGGCAGCGACTTATAGGAAATGTACACTGCATATCTGCCCCTTACGGGGATGTCCGGAGTCCACACAGCCTGCGACTCGTGGCCGCCGTGGGCATGGACCGCCGCCTTCCGGGCAGTGCCCATGGTGAAGGGATTGTCGTTTCCGGAATAGAGCTCCTTCGAGTCGGCGAAACCGGTCCCGCAGTCGCTCCAGTGCCCGCTCTCGGCATATTCGCCGGAGCGCCTCGTGAGTCCGGTCCTGGGGGAGCCGAAAGCCGGGTCGTTGTCCACCACCGACTCATATTTCTGAGGGTCCCTCTCGCGGGGCGTCAGGACACAGGCCCCCGCATTCTCCAGCATGGGGATGAGGAAGGGGATGACATAGCTCTGGGTGTACATGTCCTCGACGGTCATGAAGCCTCTTGCCCTCTGCCATTTCCAGCGGTCCTCGTTTTCTTCGTAATAGCGGCCGTGACTCTGCCACAGGGCTATATGCCTGCCGGACAGGCCTTTGTCATAGCTTCTGGCTCCGATTTCGCTCACAAGCGGCACCGATTCCGGCGCTTCGGCCCGGTATTTCGTGTCATGCGGCAGGCCGTCGCCGTGCAGCTCCGGGGTCACGAACTCGTTGAGATTGATATTATTGGTGAAAATCCTTCCGGCGGGGCGGCCCTTCTCCGAAGCCGGGGCCAGGGACTCCAGCGCGCCCCTGAGCCATTCGATGTCGCCTTCATGCCACGGCAGGTCACCCAGAGTCTGCGAAAAATAGAAGTCGTTGCCGCCGTTCTCCATCCTGAGCACCTTCTTGAGCTGAAGCTTCACCTCCACTCCGGTCCTTTCGCGGGCCAGGACGGACAGCGAGTCGCAGGCATCCTTATATGACCGCGCGAGGCCGCTCTGGGCCCCCGCATATGCGGCTCCCGTCAGAAAAAGCAGCAGTGCGAGCAGAATCCGTCTCATTTTCCGGCGGATTTGCTCAGGTTTATGGCCAGCACGGCCGCCGTGCCGACCGTCATGGCAATCACGTCCGTGAGAAAATCGGCCGGATCGCCGGAGCGGTAGGGGAGCCGGCTCTGGACTATTTCCGTGAAGGCCGCCACTGCGGCGCCGCAGACCAGCGCCACTATGGACGAGGATATGATCCTGCGCCTCTTGATGAAGGCCGGCAGCGAAAAGTTCACCATGAAGGGAAAGGGAAGAAACATCAGGAAATGCACAATCTTGTCCATCCTGATGCCCAGAATCGTCTTTTCCGTCTCCGGCATGTCGTGGAAGTCGGCGAAGCACAGATAGGCCACCGCCGCCAGATACACGACCAGGAGAATCCTGAAGATTATGCTGCCCCGCCTGACCATAGACCTAAAGGCTCTGCATGTCCTCGAGCTTCTTGTAGTATCCGCCCAGCTGGACCAGCTCGGCGTGCCTGCCCCTTTCCACGATCTTGCCCTCCTGCATCACCAGGATCTCGTCGCAGTTCTTGATGGTGGAAAGCCTGTGGGCTATGGCTATGGTGGTGCGGCTGGTCATGAGCCTGTCCAGAGCCTCCTGCACCAGGCGCTCCGACTCCGTGTCGAGCGACGCGGTGGCCTCGTCCAGAATCAGGATCGGGGGGTTCTTGAGTATGGCCCTGGCTATGGAAATCCTCTGCCTCTGGCCTCCCGAGAGCTTCATTCCGCGGTCGCCGATGTTGGTCTCATAGCCCTGCTCCTTCTCCATTATGAAGTCGTGGGCGTTGGCTATCCTGGCGGCGGCGATCACCATGTCGCGGGTCACGTTCTTCGCGCCGAAGGCTATGTTGTTGAAAATGGTGTCGTTGAACAGGATGGGCTCCTGATTGACATAGCCTATGAGCGAGCGCAGGTCGCTTATGGACACGTCCCTGATGTCGGTCCCGTCTATGGTTATGGAACCGGAGGTGACGTCATAGAAGCGCGGGATGAGGTCCACGAGGGTGGACTTTCCGGCTCCGGACTCGCCGACTATGGCTATGCTGCTGCCCTTGCCTATGCGGAGGTTCACGTCGCTGAGCACCTGCGGGCCATCGTCATATCTGAAAGAGACATGGTCGAAGACTATGCCGTCGCGGACTTCTTTCAGCTTCACCGGTGCGGCGGGGTCCTTGATGGGATTGTCCGCGCGCAGTATCTTGTCTATCCTCTCCATCGAGGCCATGCCCTTGGGCACGCTGTAGCTCGCCTTGGAGAAGTCCTTGATGGGGTTGAGTATGCTGTAGAGGATCACCATGTAATAGATGAACACCGGGGCGGAGAGGGGAGCGTTGTCGCCGATTATCAGAGTGCCGCCGAACCACAGCACTATGGCTATCAGCACGGTGCCGAGAAATTCGCTCATCGGGTGGGCCAGCGCCTGGCGGGTGGACACGCGTCCGGTCTTGGTCCTCAGCGCTCCGGTCACCTTGTCGAACCTCTCCGACATGGTGCCTTCGGCGAGGAAGGCCTTGATCACTCTCAGGCCGCCCAGAGTCTCCTCCACCTGCGACATGGTGTCGCTCCAGAGCTCCTGCGCGATGAGGGACTTCTTCTTCAGGGTCTTGCCCACGAGGCCCATAAGCCATCCCAGCACCGGCACCACCAGAATGGTGAACACCGTCAGCTGCCAGCTTATGGCAATCAGGACCGCGAAATAGCAGAGTATGAGTATGGGGTTCTTGATGAGCATCTCCAGCACGCTGATGATGGAGGTCTCCACCTCGTTCACGTCTCCGCTCATCCTGGCTATGATGTCGCCCTTCCTCTCCTGGGAGAAATAGCCCAGCGGCAGGCCCAGAATCTTGTCATAGAGCTGCATGCGCAGGTCCTTCACCACTCCTGTCCTGATGGGGACCATCACCGCGGCGGCCCCGAAATAGCACGCCGTCTTGACCAGGGTCATGACCGAGAGGAAGACGCAGAGCAGCAGCAGGGTGCTGGACGCCCCGTGCACCTCTATGAACTGGTTGAGCCACCAGTTGGCGTTGTTGCCGATGGCGCGCGCCTTCTCCATGACTCCGTCCGCGCTGTCCAGAGGGATGTAGCTATAGACCTTGTCATTGATCTTGAACAGGATGTTCAGCATGGGCACGATCAGCGAGAAGGAGAAGATGTTGAAGATGGCCGAAAGCACGTTCATCAGCACCGAGTCCCAGAGGTACCTCTTGTAGGGCCCCACATATCTCTTGAGTATCTGCCAGAATTCTTTCATTTTTTCTCGGTTTGTGGCGGTCCGCCCGCCGTTCTACATGGCCCTTTCCAGCCAGTGGAAAATGAGCCAGACTCTCTTTTTCAGCACGGGCAGGTCCAGCGTGCCGGACGTGTCCCATGTCTTGTTGTTGTTCATGGTTATGCCGGAGGTGAACATCACCGCCGGGACCTTGTTCTCGAGGAACACCTTCTGCTCGCCCACCTGGCTGAAGAACATCCGGGTGAAAGCCGCGCTGCCGTAATAGTCATAGCCCAGGTCCATGTCCGTGCCGTATTTCAGGTCCGCCAGCCTCAGAGTGCCCCTCAGCGAAGAGCCCTCGGACGAGAGCATTATCAGGTAGTCCTTCCTGCCGGACGACAGCGGGCTCAGGCTGGAGCCGGCCTGGTCTATGTTCACGGCCAGCGATATGTCCTCCGGACGGATCTGCGCCCCGGTGAGAGGGTCGTGCAGCTCTCCGTCCCCGATCATCCTCCACAGCTCCCGTACGCCCTTCATGCTGAGGTTCTTGGCGTCGGTGGCCACGAAGATTATGTCCTTGCGGTAGCTCCTTCCATAGCCGGCCATCTTCTTGAACATCAGGGCCACGTCCACCATTGCGGCCACTCCGGAGGCGTTGTCGTCGGCTCCGGGATACATCTTCCCGTCGAGCACCCCCAGCCCGTCGTAATGGGCCATCACCAGCACATAGCCGCGTCCGCGGCTGTCTCCGGCGGCGGGCAGCATCCCCATTATGTTCCTGCCGGCGAGCCCGTCCCCCGCGTCAAAGCCCTTGGCGTAGCTTTTTCCGAAGGGAAGGATCCCGCAGCGCCGGAAGCTGCGCTCCACCCACATGGCGGCCTCCACGGCCCCGACCGTGCCGGTGCCCCTTCCCGCGCAGAGCGAGTCGGAAAGAAAGCCGGTCTGCATTTCCAGAAGCCGCTCGTTCACCGCGCTGTGGGCGGTCTCGCTCAGGACATATACCCCCGGCCCCTCTCCGGCGGCCGGAAAGGCGGAGCCGGAAATGGCCGCTGCAAGCGCGGCGCAGGCGATTTTCTGTATAAATCCGCAGCTCAAGGAATGTCCCGTTTAAATCTTCCAAAGATAGTGATATTTCATGGTTTTCCTTCTATGGCATTTGTTTTGGAATTTACCTACATTTGTATATTTGACCCGGTTTTGAAATGAATCGTCTGCTGAAAATATTGTCCGTCCTGGTCCTGTTCTCCGTGTTCGCGCCCGGAGAGCTGTCGGCTCAGTATGACAAGGACGTCTTCTATCTGAGGGGCCGCCAGAGCCTCTCAGACGGGAAATACACCCGGGCCATAGAGAATTTCAACATTCTCGCCAGGCTGGACACCACCGACTACTGGACCTTCTTCTTCCGCGGCATAGCGAAATACAACCTGGGCGACGTGCGCGGCGCGCAGGCCGACTTCAACACCTCCGTGAGGCTTAACCCGGTGTTTACCAACGGCTACCACTACAGGGCCATCACCGAGAGCCGCTCGGGCGAGTATGAGAAGGCCTTTCAGGATTTCGACTCGGCGCTGGCCCTGAGGCCCGGCTACGAGGGCATATATTTCAGCCGCGGCGTGACCTATTTCCTGACCAGGCAGTTCGACAGCGCCGTCTCCGATTTCGACCGCTACATCCGCCGCCAGCCCAAGGACCCTTCGGCCTATCTGAACCGCGGGGCGAGCTATCTCTTTCTCGGCGACACGCTCAAGGCCGTCGCGGACTATGACAAGGCCATAAGCCTGGACCGCTTCGACCCCGAAGGCTATATGCGGCGCGGCAGCCTCTACGCCTCCGGCGGCGACTATGAAAAGGGCATAGCCGACATGGACAAGGCCATAGAGCTGGACTCCACCGCCACCCTGGCCTATTTCAACAGGGCCATAATGTATTACGAGACAAAGGATTACAACGCCGCCATGGCGGACCTGGACCGGGTTCTCGCCGCCGAGCCGGGCAACGCCCTGACTCTCTACAACCGCAGTCTGATCAATGCCCAGGTGGGCAATTTCGAAGCCGCCCTCTCCGACATGGACAGGGTCATAAACATAAATCCGAACAATGTGCTGGCCTATTTCAACAGGGCCTCGTTCTTTGTGCAGATGGACCGCATGCACGACGCTCTGGAGGACTATGACAAGGCCATAGACCTGTATCCGGACTTCGCCAAGGCCTATCAGAACCGCTCCTATGTGGAGAACCGGCTGGGAATGACGGAGGCCTCGAAGAAGGACTATGACACTGCGCTGAGCAAGATACGGGAATATGAGGAGGCCAACCGGGCCGCCACCGGCTCGTTTGCCGACACTACTAAGAAATACAGCTCGCTGATCGCCCTGGACGCAGACTTCGCGAAGAAGGATTTCGACGATGAGATGCTGCAGCACAGGGACATAGACATCCGTCTGAAGCCGCTCTACAGGTTTGTGATAACCCGCGGCGGGGATAACGTGAGCTATGCCCTGCGCACCGGATATGAGAACGCGCTGATCGACAGGTTCCGCGCAAGCCTGCCGGTGCCGGTGACCGTGACCAATGTGGATTCGCTGGCCGCAGCCCCCGACGCCGCTACCGAGGCTCTGATCTATGGCACGGAGGCCGGAAGGGGCGTTTCCGAGGCCAGGCTCGACTTCCTGAAGGCTCTCTATGAGGTCTCGGGCAGGCAGTACAATTCGGCGCTGAACTATTATGACCGGGCGGCCGAGGCTCCGCAGGAGGAGGGCTATGAGCGCTATTATCAGGCCTTCTATCTGACCAACAGGGCGGTGCTGCGCGCCGACATGATAGATTTCATAGCGTCCATGGAGTCCAATGTCCAGACTCTCAGCATGGACGACAAGGGCACCACAAGGGCCCGCGTCAAGGACCGGGTCACCCGGACCTATGACTATTCGGAGGCGATAGACGACCTGCGGGCCGCGGCCGAGACCGTGGGCGACCTGCCCTATGTCTATTACAACCTGGGCAATCTTTACTGCCTGTCCTCGCAGCTGGTGGAATCCATAGGGAACTACACCAGGGCCATAGAGCTCTATCCTTATATGGGAGACGCCTACTATAACCGGGGACTGGTGCTCATATATCTGAAGGACAAGGAGAAAGGCTGCATTGACCTGTCCCGTGCCGGAGAGCTCGGCGTGGCTGAGGCCTACAGCGTGATAAACAAATATTGCGAGGAGAAAAATTAATGGTGCGGTTCATGAGTCTTTCGAGCGGGAGTGCGGGCAACTGCTATTATCTCGAGTCGGACGGGAAGGGGATAGTGATAGACGCGGGAGTGAGCCTGCGTTACATGAAGAAGGCGTTTGAGTCCGTGGGACTCAGTTATGACTCCTTTTCCGCGGTGCTCGTGACCCACGACCATATGGACCATATCCGGAACCTGGGCTCATGGTGCAAGCGCCTGATGAAGCCGGTCTATGCCACGTCCGTCCTTCTGGGCTCGAGATGCATGGGCTGGGAGCAGGTCAAGGCCTGCGGCCGCGCGCTCGAGGAGAATGCATGGAACGAAGTCGGCGGCTTCAGGGTCAGATATTTCGTGGTCCCGCACGACGCCACCCAGACTGTCGGGTACGCCATTCTTGCCGGCGAGCACAAGTTCGTGATAATGACCGATATAGGCCGCATGACCGACGAGGCCGTGAACTTTGCCTCGCAGGCGGACACGGTGGTCGTCGAGTCCAACTATGACATGGACATGCTTATGGGCGGGCCATATACCCACGACCTCAAGATGAGGATCTGCCAGGGCCACGGCCATCTGAGCAACGACGAATGCGCCTCGGCCATAAAGCGCTTCTGGCATCCCGGGCTCAGGAACATCTTCCTCTGCCATCTCAGCGAGAACAACAACACTCCGACCCTGGCATATGAAAGCGCGGCGCGCGCTCTCTCGGAGCTGGGAATAGAAAAGGGGAGCGTCAATCTCAGGACGCTCCCCAGAAGAACACCTTCTCCGGTGATTATTCTCTAGAGGCTGTTTTCGAGCCTCTTGAATCCGCGGATCACTCTCTCGAGTCCCTCCTTTATGAGTGAACGGGGGGTGGCAAGGTTGATTCTCATGAATCCGTCCCGGCCATACATGGTGCCGGAATTGATCCAGACCTTTTCCTCGATCAGCAGACTCTTTTCCACATCCTCGGTCTTCATGCCCTTCAGGGCCGAGCAATCGACCCAGGCCAGATAGGTTCCCTCCATCTTGCAGACGGGGAATTCGGGAATCTCACGGGCGAACATTTCGCAGAGCAGGGTGTAGTTGCCCCAGATGTATTCGTTGAGCTGGCGGAGCCATTCGGCGCCTTCGGGAGTGTAGGCTGCGCGGAGCGCCACGTGGCCGAAGGGGTTGATGTCGCATATCTCGTTGACATTGATGGCCCTGCTTATCTTCTCTCTCCAGAGCGGGTTGTTGGTGACGATGTTGCCTATCTGCAGTCCGGCGGTGTTGAAGGCCTTGCTGGCGGCGACCAGAGTGATGCAGTTGTCCTGATATTCCTTGCCGAGCGAGGCGAAGGGGATGTAGCTGTGGCCGGGCATCACGAACTCGCAGTGGATCTCATCGCTGATCACGACCACGTTGTGCTTCAGGCATATGTCGCCCACCTTGCGGAGCTCTTCCTCGGTCCAGACTCTTCCGCTGGGGTTGTGGGGGTTGCAGAACATCAGCGTCCCGCACTCGGGGTCGCTGCAGATTTTCTCGAAAAGCTCGAAATCGATGGAGTGTGTGCCGTCTTTGTAGATCAGCGGGCATTCGGCCTTGATGTCCCCGTTGTTGGTGACTGCGGTGAAGAAGCAGTTGTAGGCGGGGGTGAGGAAGACCACCTTGCTCCCCGGAGCGGCTATGCCTTTGACGACTGCCGACATGGCGGGGACGAGTCCCGTGGTGTAGAGAATCCAGGACGGGTCGATCTTCCATCCGTGCATCTCCTCAAACCAGCGGGCCACCGAGGTGAAATATTCCTTGGGAACGGTGTTGTAGCCATATACCGGGTGGGCCGCCCTTTCCTGAACGGCCTTGCTGATGCATGGCGCCACTTCAAAGTCCATGTCGGCCACCCACATCGGGATGACGTCAGAAGTGTCTATATCCTCTTTGTACGGGGGTCTGGCGTCCCATTTCACGCAGTTGGTTCCCCTGCGCGTTATGATTTTGTCGAAATCGAATTTCATGGCAGTGAGATTTATTTACCGGTCAGAAGTTTGTAGATTTTCTGGGAGACTTCCTCGTTGCCCTGTTTGCCCATGAACTCGTGGGAAGAGGGGCCGTATGCGAAGAGGGGAACGGGAATGGCTGTGTGGGAAGTAGTGCAGAAGCGGCCCGAGGTCGTGCCCTTGGCGGGATCGCCGGTGAGGAGGGTGAGACCGCCGGTCTCATGGTCTGCGGAGATGACCACCAGTGTGTTGCCGTCTTTCTCGGCGAACTTGATGGCTGCGGTGACGGCCTTGTCGAAGTCAAGCTCTTCCTTGACCATTGCGGCGTATTCGTTGCTGTGCGAGTTCTTGTCGATTCTGGCGCCTTCCACCATGAGGAAGAAGCCCTTGCCGTCATGAGCCTTCCTGGAGAGGAAGTCGATGGCATATTCGGTGGCGTCGGTGAGGAAGTTGCCTCTGCCATAGAGCATGGACTGGGTCTCCTTTTCCGGGGGGAGATAGCCGAGCCTGTCGGCCGTAGCGGCCTTGGGGTCGTTGAGGTCGTCCACGACGGTGAATACTTTATTTATGGCCTTCTGGGTCTTCGCGGGTCTCTCGGCCATGGCTTCCTTGCTGCCTGCGGCGAAGAAGGAGAGCTTGCTGGCGGGCAGGTCTGCCCAGATCTCGTCGGTCATGTAGCGCTGGGGCTGATGGGCGAAGAAGCTGGCGGGGGTGGCTCCGTCGAGGTCGTCGGTGGAGACGACTCCGCTCACGAGGCCTTCCTTGTCAAGAAGCTCGGTGAGGTTGGCGAGGGGCTGGTGGTCCACGCCGATGCCGACTGCGCTGTTGTAGGTCTTGTGGCCTGTGGCATATGCGGTTCCGGAAGCTGCGGAATCAGTGGTGTAGTTGTCGGCGGACTGTGTGGTCACCAGGCCGAACACCTTCAGGTTGGTGAGGGTCATCTCTCCTCCGTTGGTGTACATGCCGGAGGCGATGTGGGCGAGGCCGTTTCCGTCACCGATCATGAGGATCACGTTGAGGGGAGCCTTGTCCACTCCGTCCACTTCGAACGAGGGGGTGTAGGAACCCTGGGGCTCGACATCCTTGATGTCTCCGACGACAATCGACTGTGCGCCTGCCCCCAGAGAGAGGGCCGCCATTGCGATGAGGGTTAAAATAGTTTTTTTCATAAACTAAGTGTTTGATGGTTTGTTTTGTGTTTATTTCATTATGTCGATCTTGCAGTCTCCGGGGGCTTTTCTGCCCTCGTCCATGATCAGTTCCCCGACCGAGTCCACGGTGAGATGGCCGGAGGTGGGGTTCTTGATGGAGGGGATGTGGCCCTTGATGGTGCCGCTGACCGTGGAGTATTCCAGGGCCAGGTCGGCGTCGGCCCCGAAGGTGCAGTCTTCCAGGACCAGGCCCTCGCAGTAGCACAGGGGCTGGGTCTCGGAGATGTGGCAGCGGACCAGCCTGAGGTTCTTGGAGTACCATCCCAGATATTCTCCGGTGATGACCGAGTCATAGACGGTGACGTTCTCGGCCTCCCAGAAGGAGTCTTTGGAGGTGAGTACCGAGTTGCGGATCACGGCGTTCTTGGCATACTGGAAGCCGTAGTTGCCCTGGAGACGGAGGTTGTCGATTCTGATGTTCTCGCAGTGCATGAACACATAGTCGGCCCGCTCGATGACGCAGTTTTTCATGTCTATGTCGGAGCAGTCCCACAGGGTCTCGCTTGCGGCGGGCATCCACACGTTCTCGATCTTGAGGCCTTTGGCCCTGCGGAAGGTCTTGGGGGCGTCGATGGTGGTGTCATAGATCTCGCCGTTGCGGGTGTACCATATGCCCGAGCGGGCTCCGACGCCCAGGACGCAGTGCCTGAGCACGTAGTGGTCGCATTCCCAGAGGGGGTATTTCCCCTCGAAGCGGCAGTCGTCGCAGTAAATCTCCGCCGTCTCTTTGAGGCCGGACTCTCCGGCCCTTATCACGACATTCTTCAGATGAAGGTCATGCTCTTTGTACAGGGGCCTTTCGCCCCCGAATTCCTGATTCGCTATCTCTTTCATTTCAATTCATTTCCAATCCGGGTTCGAGCGGTTCGGCATCCCCGTCGGCTTTCACAAAGCGTTTGTTGAGCCATTTGCCTCTCCTTATCCTGATGAGGAAGAGGATGCCTCTCACATTGAGTTCGGCGCACATGGCTATCCAGTAGCCCACAAGCCCGAGCTTCGGGGTGAGCAGCAGGGCGAGGCCGATTCTCACCACCCACATGCTGACGAAGTTGAGCGCCGTGGGGACCAGCGTGTCGCCGGCGCCCACGCATGAGCCGTAGGAGACCATGGCCACTGCATAGAAGGTCTCGGCGAAGGCCTCGATCCGGAGCACTTTGGCTCCGAGCTCAATGACCCGCGAGTCGCTTGTCAGTATGCCCATGAGCTCAGGGGCGAAGGCATACATCAGCCCTCCGAGCATGGTCATCAGCACCGCCGCCACCGATATGTTTATGTGCGCGAACTGCCGCGCCAGCTGTTTTCTTCCTGCGCCGAGGCTCTGTCCGACCAGGGTGGTGGCGGATTCCTGCAGGCCGTATCCGGGCATATAGCAGAAGCTTTCCGCCGTGATGGCGAAGGAGTTGGCCGCTATGGCGACCGGTCCCAGCGGGGCTACGATTATGGTCGCGACCACATAGGCCCCTCTCATGATTATGTTCTGGAGCCACAGGGGGCCGGTGATGCCGAAGGCGTTGCGGACGGTCTCTCCCTGCGGCGCGAAGTAGCCGGCCTCGCCCTTGATTTTCAGCTCGGGCGAGCGGGTGCAGGTGTAGCAGAGCGAGACGGCCGCCATGGACATTTCCGCAAGGCCTGTGCCCATGGCCGCGCCGGGAACTCCCCAGCCGAGGAGGTAGATGAACAGGTAGTTGAAGACCACGTCCATCACCGCCATGAACATGAAGAGTATGCTGGGCACTTTGGTGTTGCCGCTGGCCTGGAGCATGGCGTTGGAGGCGAAGCCGAGGGCCATGAAGGGCAGGAAGAGGGAATATATCCGGAAGTAGGCCGAGGCGTCGTCGCATATGACCGGGTCTCCTCCGAGCCATGCCGGCAGCGGGCCGGACAGGGCCGTCCCGATGAGGGAGAGCAGTATGCCGAAGCAGAATGCGGCGGTGAATCCCTGCCGCATTATCTCTCTTGCCCCGCGGAAGTCTTTCGCCCCGCAGCGGTGGGCCACCTGGACCGAAAAACCGGAGCATACGGCCATCGCGAATCCGTTCAGAATCCAGGTGCTGGTGGACACGAGGCCTATGGAGGCGGCCGGGTTCGCACCCAGGTTGCCGACCATGGCGGCGTCTATGTACTGGAGCAGGACGGAGGTGAACTGTGCGATGATCGAAGGAATCGCCAGACAGGCGGTCAGCCTGAGCTGCTGGCCTCCGGTCATCGACTTCCGGTCGCGTATCAGCGCGAGAAGCTGGTCTTTCGATTCTCTCACAACCCACGAATATACGATTTTGTTTCCGAACCTCGATGCTTTTTCTGCCCTTGCTGAGGAGAGCGGCCGGACGCACTGGAGGCAATAGATAAAAAAGAGAGTGGCTGAAAAGCCACTCTCTTTTTGATTATGTAAGATCCGATTAAAGCTGA
>CAZIFT010000034.1:8218-16371 GCA_964538395.1 uncultured Muribaculaceae bacterium | reverse complement strand
AGCCGTTCCGGCACTTAAATCAAGAGGATGACTAATTTTAGTCATCCTCTTTTTTGTTGTATCACTTTGCTTTCATGGGTCCGGCTGTCTGCGGACAGCCGAACGCATCGCCATTAGCAGTGGAAGAACTTTTCGACAAGGGCGAGGGTCTTGGCCTCGTCGCCGGCAAGTTCGGCGCGCAGATTGGAGTCCCTGAAGGCCGAGAGAGTGGCGACGGTGGCGTCTATGGCGCCCTTCGAGAACACGTCATACTGCTCGAACACCCCGCGCTGCGCCTCCAGGCATCTGGCGGAAGCCTCGCAGCTGTCCGGCAGGCATTTCAGAGTCTTGAGCCGGGCGGCGTTCTCCTCCTTATGGATGTTGACATTCACATAGGTCCGCTCCGCGACCTCCAGCGCATCCGGCATTTCGAACCCGTGGCGGCAGGCGACGGCCAGCGCGGCCATAAGCTGATAGATGTCGGCCGATGCGTCGGGGGAGCGCATCTCCACAGTCTGCTTCTGCGTGGTGTCATAGCCGCCGGGACGCTCCAGCGGGTTGCTCTTCGAGCACATGTCGCCGCCGGCGGACCAGCCCAGCGGCACGCGCACCAGCACCGAGCGGTTGCGGTCGCCCCAGCACACGTTGGTGGGCGCCTCCTGATGGGGCACCAGGCGCAGATATGAGGTGGGGTTGCGGTTGCCGAAGGCGGTGATGGCCGGAGCGAGGTCCATCATGCCGGCGATCGCCTTGCGGGCGTCTTCTGAAAGCACGCCGCCCGAGAGCATGCGGTTCTTGCCGTCCTTCATCATGCGCATATGGATATGCAGTCCAGAACCGGCCTTGCCGGCTATTATCTTGGGCGCGAAGGTCACGTTGTAGCCATATTCGCGGGCCAGATTGCGTATGACCCATTTGGCCAGCATCAGCGCGTCGGCGGCCTGAAGCGCCGGCACGGGCAGGAACTCTATCTCGTTCTGCTCATAGTTGAGTCCGTTGAGCATGAAGTTGCCCACTTCGCAGTGGCCATATTTGATCTGGCCGCCGCATTGGGCGATGTACTGCATGCAGCGGGTGCGGAAGTCGTTGAATTTGGCGAACGGGCCGGATTCATGGTAGCCGCGCTGGTCGCTTGCGTGGAAGTAGTCTTCGGCGGGGGCTATCACATAGTATTCAAGCTCTCCCATGGCCTCGAAGTCCATTCCGGTGACGTCGTGGAAGGCCTTGCATGCGCGGCGGAGGCTTTCCTGGGGCGCGCTGGAGAGCGGCTGGCCGTCCTTGTCGTAATAGTCGCAGAGGAAGCTGACGGTCGGCAGCTTGGCGAAGGGGTCCAGGAAGGCTGTGGAGTAGCGGGGGATTACATAGAGGTCGCTGCTGCCGGCCTCGATGAAGGAGAAGAGGCTGGAGCCATCGACCCTCTCGCCGCAGCTGAGGATGGTGTGCAGGTATTCGCTGCTGTTGATCACGAAATTGAGGGTCTTGAGGCGGCCGTCGCCGGCGGGGTACATGAAGTTGACCATACGGATTCCGTTTTCGCGGATGTATGAGATTATGTCTTCCCGGGTGAATTCGGCGGCGGGCTTTCCAAGGCTGGCCACCAGCAGGTTGGCGTGCATTGAGTAGTCTGTTTCCATATCGTGAATATTTTTGAACGATTTTATTGCGTTAAGATATGACTATTTTCTGTCATAAACAAAAAAGCCGGCCCTTTACGGGTCGGCTTTTTTATTTGTCGGAAGGCTGTGCTACTTGGAAATCGTGGCCACAGGGCGGATTTCGCTGGAGCAGTAGCGGTCAACGCCGCCGCCACCGTTAGGGCCTGCGACCTCGTTGAACAGACGGTGAGTTGCGAGCTCATAGTCAAACGCATAGTACTCGCTCTCGTAGAGGTCTGCGCACCAGTATTCGGCCTGGTCGTTACCGGAGCTGACATATCTGACGCCCGGGAAGAAGACGCTGTTGCCGTTAGCGTTGCTCTTGACCTCATAGCCATTCACCACAGTGCCGTCGGCAGCGGTCTTGGAAGTCCACTCGCAGGTGGTGTAGCCGCCCTTTACCAGCTCAACGAACTCGCTGGCGAGAGGCATGCGGCAGGGAGCGCCGAGCACGACCGTAGCCAGGTCGTCCTCTGCATCGAGAACCTTCTTGCCGTCGGCTTCGCAGTACTTGGTGTAGTTGTCGGCGCTGGTACCATACTTATAGGTGCTTGCGTCATATTTCTCCTTGGTCTGGGTCTCGCCCCAGGCTACTTTCGTTCCGGCCTCAGTGTCGGAAGAAGCGCCCACATTGCTCTCGGCCCAGAGAAGTCCGCTGGGAAGTCCGAGATCCACGAAACGATAGCCGTTTATCGTGTAGATGCCGCCTCCGAGATCCACGATTTCGGCCTTGTCTTCGTCTTTGTCATTTTTGTTGTCCTTGCTGCAGGAAGAGGTCAGGCCTATGCACAGAGCTGCTGCGGCCAGTAAAAGAACCTTTTTCATAATAGTTGTATCCATATTGCACTATATGTGTCGTGCGCAACATTAAAAAACGCCGCATGGGCCGGGGCGGCAAAACCTTGCCGCAGGGCCGAACACAGCCACTAACTTAATCTGGGCGGCGAAGTTAGGCATAATTTTTTATAAATGTGTCCCGTTTTCCGAAAAAAATCCGCCCTGAGGCCCGATCAAAGGCTCAGGACGGAAGTTTTTTTAAATGTCGGAGACAATATGGCCCCCGGACGCCTACAGCTCGATGCCCAGTTCCGCGCAGAAGCCGAGCACCTGGTCGGCAATCTGCTTCATTCCCAGCTGGGAAGGGTGGCTCAGCTGCTTGTCTATGTCCTTGAGGACTAGGCAGGGAACGCAATAATGGCGGCAGATCGTGAGCACGGAAGAGCTGATGACCTCCTTCAGCCCGTCATTAAGTATGAAAACTATGCGGGCGGCGGGATAGTTGGTCTTCAGGTCGGCCAGCAGCTTCGCCATCGCCGGGCGGAAAGTGTAGAGCGACTCCTTCGTCCAGCAGCCATACATATACTCGCCCACAGGCGCCTCGGCCCAGTCGTCGTTGGTGGCTCCGAACACGAATATCAGGTCGGGCTCTCCGAGATAGGGGCTGCGGGCTATGAACGAGCGGGCGCTGTAGTCGGCCTTGCTGTAGCCCGTGTTGCAGATCGTGGAGCCCGAGAAGGAATTGTTGAGTTCCAGACGGGCATTGGACCGGTCTATGACCGAATACCACCAGGTCTGCCAGACCTTCTGCACGTCATTGTCTTCCTGGTGCCACTCGCTGCCGGCATCGGCATACCATATGGCATTGGTGTCCGGCGTCAGCCATCCTTCATAGGTCGAATAGCTGTCGCCGAGAATCGAAATCCTGAGCGGCTCTTCGCTTTGGGCTGACAGGACAAGCGAAAAGAAGAGGAAAATGACAGCGGATATGGTCTTTTTCATGCTTATGAAAGAAGCTTTTTCACTATGCCGGAGATGAGACGGCCCTCGGCCAGGCCTGCCAGCTCTTTGGTGGCCACGCCCATCACCTTGCCCATGTCGGAGGGCTTGGAGGCGCCCACGCGCGCGATAATCTCGCGGAGCTTTTCCTCGACCTCGGCCTCGCTGAGCTGCTTGGGCAGATAGGTGTCGAGGACGGCGGCTTCGCGCATCTCGTTGTCGGCCAGCTCCTGCCTGCCGGCGGCCACATACTGCTCTGCGGCCTCTTTCCGCTGCTTGGCGAGCTTCTGGATGAGTTTGACTATGTCGGCATCCGAGAGCTCTTTGCTTCCGCCTTCGGATGTTTTGGCAAGCAGAATGGCTGACTTTATGGAACGGACGGCGTTCAGCCGCACGGTGTCCTTCTCCTTCATCGCAGCCATGATGTCTTTCTGAATCTGTGTTTCAAGTGCCATGATAACTGATTTTTTATGTCCCGAAAGATATGGATTTCGCCCGACTTTAAGGCAAAAAATCCCGAGAAGTTGGATTTATATGGCCGTCCCCTCCAGCTGCAGCAGGGCTTTTTTGACATCGAGGCCGCCGGCAAAGCCGGTCAGAGAACGGTCCGAGCCTATGACGCGGTGGCAGGGGATTATTATGCCTATGCCGTTGGCCCCTATGGCCTGGGCCACTGCGCGCACGCCCCGCTCATTGCCGACCCGCCGCGCTATCTGCCGGTAGCTGCGGGTTTCGCCATATGGTATCTCAAGCAGCGCTTCCCATACGCGTTTCTGGAATCCGGTGCCGACGGGGAGCAGCGGAAGGTCGAAAACCTGCCGGCGGCCGGCGAAATATTCGTCGAGCTGCGCTTTCGTCCGCTCCAGGACCGGCGCCGGCTCTTCCCTGAACTCCGCATTCAGGAGCCTCGCCAGCCGGCGCATATTGCGTTCCGAGCAGCGCCCGCCGCCCCAGTCGCATAGGCATAAAGCCTCTCCGGCCGCCGCCAGAACCATCTCCCCGCACGGCGAGTCATAATGCTGAATGTGGACGATCTCTTTCATATGGTTTCGGCTTCTGTCCGTTTGCGGAATCAGACAAAGCTATAAAAATTCCGTAACTTCGCGGACTCGGAAGGGGAGCGTAAATCCCGACATTCTGAAAGACTATGATATCCTTTGAAAGCGACTATAACAACGGCATGCTGCCGGAAATCCTGACGGCGCTGGCCGCCACCAATGACGAAAAGACTTCGGGCTATGGTTACGACCCCTACACGGAGCAGGCCAAAGCGCTGATACGCAAGGCGGTGGGCAATGACAGGGCGGAGGTGTTCTTCCTCGTGGGAGGCACTCAGACCAACGCTACCGTCATCGATTCGCTTCTGATGCCATGCGAGGGCGTCATATGCGTGGAGACGGCCCACATCGCCGTGCATGAGTCCGGAGCCGTGGAGGCCGCCGGCCACAAGGTCATCGCGCTGCCCTCCGCCGACAGCAAGCTGAGCGTGGACGCGCTGAGCGCATATATGGACAAGTTCCTTGCCGACGAGACCCACCCGCACATGGTCCAGCCCGGAATGGTCTATATCACCATGCCGACGGAGCTGGGGATGGTCTATACCGCCTCCGGGCTGACCGCCCTTTATGACGCCTGCCGCCGCTATGGGCTGAAGCTCTATGTGGACGGGGCGCGTCTGGGATATGGGCTTATGTCAGAGGCCTGCGACTATGACCTGCCGTTCCTGGCCGCCCATTGCGACGCCTTCTACATCGGCGGCACCAAGGTCGGCGCCCTGATGGGCGAGGCGGTGGTGTTTTCCAACATCCCGGCGCCCAAATATTTCTTCACGACGGTGAAGCGCCACGGCGCCCTGCTTGCCAAAGGCCGCATGCTCGGGGTTCAGTTCCGCACCCTCTTCACCGACGGGCTCTATTTCCGCATTTCCCGCCATGCCATAGACATGGCCGCCCGCCTGAAGGCCGTTTTCGCCGCCGCAGGCATCCCGCTGGCCATGGATTCGCCCACCAACCAGCAGTTCGTCGTGCTCAGCCGCAGCCAGTATGAAGCGCTTTCGAAGAAGATAATGTTCGAGATATGGGAACCGAGCGAGACGGATGAGATCGTCTGCCGCTTCGTGACCAGCTGGGCCACGACCCCCGATGACCTCCTCGGTCTCGAGCATGCCCTGAAGGAGCTCTGAGAGCTCAGGCCGCCGCTGCGGGATTGCAGGATATGCCAGTTGACGAAATCAACGCCGAAATCAAGAAAGCCCGCGATGGAAAATAAAAACAACATTCTGCACTGAAATTTGTGCAGAATGTGTCATTTTTTGCACTGAAAGCAGTGCGGTCTCGTAAGATGGAAGCTAGTCACTTCTTGATGCATCGGACAGAACACGTCTTTGGCTGTTTATACTTGTAAGTCCACCACAGATGACCGCCCTCAAAGTAGAACACATAAGCGTAGCCGTTATCGCCCTCCGTGGACGACCAATAATGGCCTTCGCCGTATGACATGTCATTTAATAAGGGCAAGAAAATCGCCGGGACAGACTCGGAATAAGTCTGACTTCCTGAGAACCAGAGGCCCGGAACGCCAAAGTATCTAGCCTTATAAAAGTGGTCTGACAATGATTTGAGCTCATCTATCGTCGGCAATCTCCATCCTGCCGGGCATGCTGACAGAGCTTCGTCGAACTTATATCGGCGGCCATGTATATTATCATAACATGGAGTCGCTCCTGCATTAAACTGTTGCCATGTCTTTCCGTCTATTGTCATGCTGAGATTTTCCAATGTTATCTGAGTCCCATCCGGTTGGTAAAATAAAACATCCAAATTACTGCAGAACACTCTGCGGCTCAGTATCCAATCCAAAGACTTGCACACCACTTTCGTCAAATCGGCATTTTCATAAAGGTTAACGCTAGTCAAACTCTCATTCTTTGACAAATCAATGGAAGTCAATTTGTTGTTACGGCAGTTCAAGGAATCGAGTGCCGGCATCTGGTAAAGGACATCATCCATGGATGTGATACCCAAACCGGAAACATCCAAGAATGTGACTTTGTCCAAATCTTCTATTTGACAGTCTCCATCTTTGTCGAAATTCTTCAGAAGATACGTAATCAGGTTTTTCTCTTTCATGACAGGAGCGAGGTTAATATAATCGGTGGCGAACTGAATGCCACCATAGGAGACCTTCACTGCTAAAGCGGCGCCTATGTCGCCGGTGATGAAATCCTTGCCGAGCTCATTGACATTGAGTTTGATTGAAAGGACATCGTCGTTCGCGGAGACATCGCTGACCGGCAGGTCCACTTTTTCTCCGCCCGTGGACTTGGTGAGAGTATATAGGGCAATAGTTGAAATAGAGGATTTCCAGTCTTTGGCGATAGTCTTGGCTGCGCCTGACGGCTTGACCATGAAGTCAAGAGTTGCTGTCCCGGAAATCTTCAGATGATCCATTGTGTACTGAACGGGTTCAATGTTGTCGGCGTATTTTGGTATATACAAAAAAGTTATGCGCTCATCATTTACTTTCTCCCTAAGTTCACTGATACTTGCCAGAATGGAGGTAATTTGAGACTCCAACTTGGAGAGTTTGGCATTTATGGCAGAAATTTTATACGATAAATCTTCGGTGGTTCCACTTAAAGAAGATACAGTCTCCTTCAGTTGCGCAAGGTCATCAGATATCACAGACATCTTTCCGTCAAGGACGCTTATGTCTTCGGCCTGGACCCTGTCGGCGCCCTGCAACGCCTCGATTTCCTTCTGGAGTGATGTTACTTGCCCTTCAAGAGCCTTGATCTCAGTATTTTCGATTGTGGAAATCCTCTCGGTAAGAGAGTTGACTTCCTGTTTCATGGCTTCAACCTCCTCCTTTGAGCTGTCGCAGCCCGAAAGAATGAGGACGGCCGCTGCCAGCGGCACAAATAAACACCTGACTACTTGTTTCATGATTTGTTTAACGTGCTTTAAGTGAGTCATTCCTTTTCTTCTTTTGAATGTCTTATGGCATTGATGAATCGGCGGTTGACGGTATCATCCATGATGATAATTAATGGACCAGTCATTCCTTGAGACAACGGACATAAAAAGTTTCGTATTGGTTGCTGACCCTATCGACAGTCACACGCTCGGAAGTTAAGTAGAGCCTGTAGAAGGCGTTGGCTGACCAATAGTAACCTACAGGCAAGAAAATCGCTGGGGCAGACTTGGAATAAGTCCGGCTCCCTGAAAACCAACGGCCCTTGACTCCATAATTAGTTGTCCATTCGGAGTAATGGGCGGACAATGATTGGAGCTCAGCTCTTGTCGGTAGTCGCCAACCTGTAGGACAGGCTGATTTGGCGCTATAGAACCCATACTTGTCGCCATAATTATTTCCGAGCCTCGTACCGACATTGAACTGCTTCCAAGTCTTGCCGTCTATCTCTGTGCTGGGCGATGTGTCCCAAGTTATCTTGTCACCATCAGTTTTGTAGAATACGTCGGCGGAATCCGTATAAATAACTTTGGATAGAATCCAATCCAACGATTTGCATATTACTTTTGTCAAATCGGAGTTTCCGCGAAGATTAACGCTGCTCAAGTTCTCGTTGTCCTTTGACAAGTCAATAGTGGTAAGTGCATTATCGCTGCAGTATAAAGTAGTGAGAGATGCGTTATTCGACAAGGTAAGGGATGTGAGGCCTAGGGCGTTGCAATTCAGGGTCGTGAGAGATGCGTTATCCGATACGGTAAGTGATGTAAGGCC
>CAZIFT010000034.1:0-8118 GCA_964538395.1 uncultured Muribaculaceae bacterium | reverse complement strand
TAAGGCTATTTCCCTCTAAAGAAACCTTTGACAGTTTCGGATTCATTGACAAATCAAGAGATGTCAATTTGTTACCGCTGCAATTCAGGGTCGTGAGAGATGCGTTATCCGATACGGTAAGTGATGTAAGGCCTAGACCTCTGCAATCCAGCGTTGTAAGCGCAGTATTTACCACGGCAAGAGATGTAAGGCTATTTCCCTCTAAAGAAACCTTTGACAGTTTCGGATTCATTGACAAATCGAGGGAGGTCAACTGATTGTTCCCGCATAACAAGGTGGTGAGATTAGGATTCTCTGACAAATCGAGGGAGGTCAACTGATTGTTCATGCAGGACAAGGAGATGAGATTAGGATTCTCTGACAAATCGAGGGAGGTTAACTGATTTTTCCCGCAGTACAAGGTGGTGAGATTAGGATTCTTGGATAAATCGAGGGAAGTTAAATTATTGCCACTGCACTTCAGGGTCGTGAGTGCCGGCATCTGGTAAAGGACATCATCCATGGATGTGATGCCCAAATCGGAAACCTCCAATGCTTTGACTTTGTCCAAATCTTCTATTTGGCAGTCTCTGTCTTTATCGAAATTCTTCAGAAGATACCTTATCAGGCCTTGTTCTTCCATAACAGGATAAAGGATGATATAATCGGTAATAATCCGAATATCACCGTAGGAGACAATGACTGCAAGCGTGGCTACGATGTCGCCGAGGATGAAATCCTTGCCGAGCTCATCGACATTGAGTTTGATAGAAAGAACATCGTCGTTTGCGGAGACATCGCTGACCGGCAGGTCCACTTTTTCTCCGCCCGTGGACTTGGTGAGAGTATATAGGGCAATAGTTGAAATAGAGGATTTCCAGTCTTTGGCGATAGTCTCGGCTGTGCCCGACGGTTGAACCATGAAGTTGAGCGTTGCTGTCCCGGAAACTTTCAAACCGTTCATTGTGTACTGTACGGGCTCGGTGTTGTCGGTGTATTTTGGTATATACGAAAGCGTTATATATTTCCCAGACACACTCTCTTTAAGATTGCCGATACTTGCCAGAATGGAGGTGATTTGAGACTCAAGCTTGGAGAGCTTGGCGTTTATGCCAGTGATTTTGCCGGAGATCTCCTCAGTGGCCCCATTCATGGAAGACACGGACGCCTTCAGTTGCGCGAGATTATCAGAAATTACTGATAGCTTGCCCTCGAGGACGCTTATGTCTTCAGCACTGACCTTGTCGGCGCTCTGCAGTACCTCAATCTCTTTTTGGATTGATGCTATTTGTTCTTCAAGAGCCTTAATCTTAGTATTTTCGATTGCTGCAACCCTCTCGGTAAGAGAACTGACTTCCTGCTTCATGGCTTCAAGCTCCTCCGTGTCGTCGCAGCCTGAAAGAATGAGGACGGCCGCTGCCAGCGGCACAAATAAACACCTGACTACTCGTTTCATAATTCGTTTAACGGCTTTAAGAGAGTCAATTACTTTTCTTCTTTTGAATGTCTTATGGCATTGATGAATCGGCAGTTGACAGTGTCCTCCATTGTCATGCTATGAACTGACAATGCATCCACGAAGTCGTCTGAATACTTGCCCAATTCGGTTTTGCGTAATTCTTCTCTGATAGAGTCGAAAAACGCATAAACATCGGAGTATTTAATGACTGTATAGATGTCCTTTGCACGAAGATCGAATCTCGCAATATCAATGTCGTTGTAATTCGGCTCCAGCAGAAAATAATGCCGACTACAATCATCGTATTGTTTCTCAATGTAATCGTAATATGTGGAGAGCTGGCTTATGGATTTGTGCTTATCTATGCCATTCAGTCCAGAACGCAATTTATTCTCAATTACGATTGCGTCATGGTCGCCGATGACAGCCAAATCAATCCGGCCGTCTTTCGCATCAGTTTGCCGGGAGTCCGGATCTGCCATTGATTTCACGGCCACTTCTCTCTTTACGATATATTTCTCTGAAGTCAGCTCAATCCCTAGAACCTGTCTGGCAAATCGCTCGAAAATTCCCGGCAGTCTTAAGAAATGAAACAAGAGATTTGTATAGGTCGTTTCATCATATTCCTTGTGGATGAGTTTAACGAAAGTGTCTGGATTTTGGCAAGCCGGCAACATGTCTGGAACCTTAGGCAAATCCAGTTCCTGCCAAAAATCGTCTCGACGGACATTCAGCAACTCGACGAGCTTTTTATTATGCTCGTCAGATTTGTCAAGATAGCCTGTCTGACGCTGATATTTATATCCGGAATCGATGGTTATATGTGTTCCCTCAAGGAGATTTTTAGTCGAGCATCCCCAAGTAATGAACAGACGAGATTTCGGTTTGTATATCTTTCCTGCTTCGAAAGTCAATGGGAAGACAGGTTTTTCGTCCTCATTCATTGACATCTTGATTTCATCAAGGAAGGCTCCGCCGTACTTTATTTCATATCTGACATCATCGTATAGAGGCTTTTCCCCTTTGATTTTTTTTGACAGGATATCCATAACAGGGTCGTCAGGGCTTTTGGGGTATTTCCCTCCGTCGTGAAGCTTGTGCAGTTCTGTCGCCCAATAATAAACCTCGGTGGTGTTATCGTGCCAGTCGCTTGTGATTAAAATGTCGCTAACGTCATGGTCTTCTCCAAGCCCGCCGTATGGAGGGACATAGAGAAAGACTTTCCCGCCGTCACTTCTATATCTGTTGATGATTTCATGAGGGATGTTATCTTCACTTTCCAGTCCCCAACTTCCGATGAAGGACTTGTTTAACATTATCTCCATAATATTGCTTTAATTTTAGCGTGATTCGGTAATATGATGACTCAAAAAATGCCCAGATTATTATATCATTTTACATTATGGCCAATAGAGGCTGTCAGTCCTTGAGGCAACGGACAGACAGCTCATGCGACCGATAGTCGATGTAGTAGGCGATGGATACATACTCGGAATTGAAGTCGAGGAGGTATGCGCTGTCGCTAGTTTTCTCCGTGGACGACCAGTAGCCGCCTTTGGAGCTACTTGGGTAAAAGACAGGGAGGAAGATTGCAGGAGCCGTCGAGGAATAAGTATTGCTCCCTGAAAACCAGCGGCCCTTGACTCCAAGGTATGTCGTCCAATTGGAGTAATTGGCGCACAATGATTTAAGTTCAGCGTTTGTCGGTGCTCGCCAACCTGTCGGACAGGCGGACTGGGCCTCATCGAAGGTGTATCTGTCACCACCATATATATATCCAGGGGTAGCTCCGAGATTGAACTGTTTCCAAGTCTTTCCGTTTATTTCTACGCTAAGATTATCGAAAGATATCTGGTTGCCATCCGGTTGGCAGAATAAGACATTGTGCCTGCAATACATACAGCAGTTTAGTACCCAATCCAAAGATTTGCACACCACCTTCGTCAAATATGAGTTCTTTTGGAGATTGGCGCTGGTCAAACTCTCGTTCTTCGACAAATCAAGGGAACGCAAATCGTTGTCACTGCAATCCAAGGTGGTGAGATTTGGATTCTTAGACAAATCAAGGGAACTCAAATTGTTGTCGCTGCAATCCAAGGTGGTGAGATTTGGATTCTTAGACAAATCAAGGGAACGCAAATAGTTGTCACTGCAATCCAAGGTCTCGAGTGCCGGCATCTGAGAGAGGATATCATCGATTGTTCCAAATTCACGGCTGGAAACATCCAACGATGTGACTTTGTTCATATCGTTTTCGTTTACCTGACCGTCTCCGTCCGTGTCGAAATTATTCAAAAGATACTTGATGAGCTTATCTTTCATGACCGGAGACAGTGTGACATAATCCGTGACAAACTGAATATCGCCGCAGGAAATCTCAATTGCCAAGGATGCGCCTATGTTGCCGAGAATAAAATCCTTGCCGAGGTTATCGACTGTGACAGTTACCGAAAAGATACCATTCTTTGCGGATATGCCGCTGACCGTCAGAGCCACTCTTTCTCCACCAGCGGCCTTTGTGTGGGTATAGACTGCGAAAGCCGAAATGGCGGATTTCCAGTGTTTCATGCAGTAATTCGCGATGGTATTGGCTGCACTCGAAGGCTGGACATTGAAGTTGAGCGTTACAGTTCCGGTAATCTTCAAACCAGTCCTTGTATATTGCACACGTGCTTCTTTGTCGTAATAGTCCGGTATATACGAAAGCATAACGCTCGCTGCGTCAACTTTATCTTTAAGCTCTGCGATACTCGACAGGATGGCGTTAATTTGAGTATCAAGCTCCGATAGCTTTGCATTTATCTCGGAGATTCTGCCGGAGAGCTCTTCGGGCGTCCCCTTTATCGAAGCCACCGACTCCTTCAATTGAGCAAGGTCATCCGAAGCCGCTGTCATCTTGTCTTCAAGTGCGCTTATGTCTTGAACCTTCACATTGTCGGCATTCTGCAGCGTTGTGAGTTCCTTCTGGATTGATGTCACCTGCTCTTCAAGGGCTTTGAGCTGCGTATTCTCGATTGCTGCAACCCTCTCGGTAAGAGACTCAATCATGCCTTCAAGCTCCTCTTTTGTGCCGTCGCAGCCGGCCAGGACAAGAATAAGCGCCGCCAGCGACATAAGTAAATGTCTTATGATTCGTTTCATAATCGGGTATTGCTCTTTTAAGAAATTCTACTATTGCAACAAAGGTTTTCGATAATTTTTCCTATTTCGTTAAATCGTCTCATAAGCATGCGTCATCAAAAAACGGACGCGCTTTGTGGTCCGGGAATATGCGCCTCCCAGAGGCAGGGGGAGCGCTTTCGCTAAGGTCTTAAATAACGATTTTCAAAACAAACGTTCGTTGGTCCTTGTTAGTCCATAATTTGTGAATTGCGGCGAATGGGGATACCTTTGCAACGATATGACTAACAGTTCACCGGAAATAAAAGAGCTGTGCCGCAGGATTGAAGAGGCGGTGGGGCGGGGCATGCACAGCCCCGCGGACTTCGACTTTCTGAGCGGCGAGATATGGAACCGGACGGGGGAGTACATCTCTCCGACCACGCTCAAGCGCACATGGGGCTATCTGGACGGGGTCAAGAGCATCCGTTATTCCACGCTGGAGATTCTTTCCCGCGCCGGTGGCTACCGGGGCTGGGAGAACTATCTCGCGGAGCGCAAGCTCTATCTTGAACCGGATTCGGGCTTCGTCAGCAGGGGAATCGTGGAAGCGGGCGCGCTCAGCGAGGGCGATATCGTGGAGGTGGAATGGAAGCCCGACAGGAAGTGCTGCTTCAAATATCTGGGCGGCGACCGTTTCGAGGTCGTGGAATCGCAGAACTCACATCTTCAGGTGGGCGACACTGCCTCGGTGAAGACTTTCGTGCTCGGAGAGCCGCTGATTCTCAGCGATTTGAGCCATAAAGGCAAATCGGGCCTGACCTATCTCTGCGGCGCCGGCTGCGGCCTCAGCTCACTCATCGCCTACACTCCCAAAGCGTAACCTATTCTTTCCCAAGGCTTAGCGCCCATTTGTCGTATTCCTGGGTGCAGAGCCCGCGCACGGCGCTGTCCAGCAGCCGCTCATCCATCGCATCAAGCTTATATTCAGCAGCATAGCGCCGAACCGTCTCGCCTATGAAATCCTCAATCGGGTGCGCGGCCATATAGTCCGCCGCAAAATTCATGTCCTCCAGCTCATCATAGGGGCGCCGGCCGCTGTGCTCCACGAGCGGCGCATAATAAGCCTCCACATCCTTCCGCGCCAGGGCCACTATGTCCTCGAAGGCCTGCACGGATTCGCCTCTCAGCTCGTTGAGAGTCTGCGGGGCGGCCTGCCGGGAGAGGGCGTTGGTGCCGAAACAAAACAGGGCAAGGACTGCAACTGCAGCGGCGCCGGCCAGAGCTGCGCGCCACCTGCGAAGCGCCGAGCGCAGGGCGTCAAGGCTCGGATAGCGCCTGGAAGGATCGGGGTCGGAAGCCTTGCGGGCCGCCAGAGAATAGATGCCGCCGAGCCGGAAGAGGGAGATTATCCGCCCGAGGGAATAGATGTCGCCGCGGGAGTCCAGGCCGCCTTCCAGCTGCTCCGGCGAGGAATAGCCCGGAGTCCCGGCGGCGAGCTTGAGGCAGGCATAGCTGTCCGAGTCGGAAAGCCCGAAATCTATCAGCTTGACATTGGCTCCGTTGTCGGTGACGAGAATGTTGCCGGGCTTGAGGTCGCGGTGGACAATGCCCTGAAGATGAAGGTATTCCACAGCGTCGAGCAGCTGCCCGAGAGCCCTGCGCCTTGCCTTTCGCGACGGCCTGCCGTTGCTCAGCCATTCGTCCAGCCGCGCCCCCTGCACATATTCCTGCACTATGCAGAGGCCGAGTTCGGGGTCGGAGATGAAGTCATAGGTCCGCGCTATGCCCGGATGCTCAAGCGGATATCCCAGCTCGAACTCCTTCTGGAGCTGCGCCTGCCGGAAAGGGTCCTGCCGCACGGCTTCGCCCAGCGCCTTGAGCTTGAACCATTTGCCGCGGTTCTGCGCCTTGAAGAGCACGAAGTCGCCGTGTGCGGCAATCAGCTCGCGCGAGCCGTATTCCCTTGAGAGAGAGGGGAGTTCTTCGCCAATCAGCCCGGATATGCTGTTCTCGTCAACCGTCGGTCCGTTCATTCTGCAGGGTCTTTCGATGTCGGCAAAGTTAGGAGAAAAGACGACGGCCGCAAGGCTTTTGTGAAAAAGACCTGCGGCCGTGCGACTGAAATCGGTGCTGATTGTTATGCTCCGGCATCGGCCGGGAATCGGCTCTGAACGGCCGTCGCTACCCTCTGAGCTGCCGGAGCTCGTCGATCTGGGCGAGGATGCGGTCTATGCGTCTGGCGGAGTCTCTGAGATAGATGGCGCCGAGCAGGCCGCCGACCACAGCGCCTATGGCTCCGCCGATTGCCATGGACCGTGCCAATTCATTGCCGTTCCGCAGAATCAGCGTGAAGAATGCGGCGCCCCAGATCAGGATGACGGGGATGCTGAAAAACAGGAGCGAGCGGTGGTCAAATCTCTTGCAGTCGGCCATGTTCTGGGCCACTGTCAGTATGTTTCCGGTCATCGCATTGTCCGATACGAAGCGGCGGGTTCTGTAAAACGTCAGAGCGATGCAGGCGAGGAGAAGAACTGCGGTGAGGCAGAGGAACCACGCCGGGAACACTCCGGTGAAATAGGCGAGCATCAGTATAAGCGGGACTGCGATGACGGCAACGATTATGGTCGTCCACTGGCTGTTGCGCTCCTTCGTGTAGTCTTTGTCCATGGCCTTGCGGAGAATCTTCTCATTGAAGATCTTCTGCTGCCTGAGCTCCGACTTGAATTCACTGAGCTGGGCGCGCATCTGTTCGAGTTCGTCGATAGCGGTATTCATAATCATCTGTGTGTTAGCTGTTTGACTTTTTGAGTTGTTCTTTGATTCTGACAAGGCGGACGGAAACGGCCTTGGCGGAAATTCCGAGGATTTCGCCGATCTCTTCGTAACTGATGTCTTCCAGCCAGAGCAGGACTATGGCGCGGTCGAAAGGCTGGAGCTTTCCGATCCTTTCGTGGATCATTCCGGCCTGGCGGGTCTTGACGTCGGTTTCGTCGAAAGGGGAGATGTCCATCGTGAGAGGCTCATGGGCGTGGCGCCGGCTCTTGCGCTGCTGCGATATGCAGGTGTTCAGGCAGACCCTATAGACCCAGCCCCTGATGTTCTCAGGCTCCACTATGGCGCATCCCTTCCAGAGATTGATGAGAGACTCCTGAAAGAGGTCGGCCACCTCGTCCTCATCCTTGGAGAACATATAGCACACGGTGTAGATCGTGTCCTTGTATTTCTCCACAAATGCTTCAAATTGCCGTTTGGTCATTTCCATTTCCGTTCTTTTTGATTTCGAAACGTTTCTGCCTAAAAAACGCATCGCCATGCCGGTTTGCTACAAAAATATTCCATTTTTTTGCAAACCAGAACAGAATGGCCCGCAGGCGGGGTCGGCCAAGACTGATTAACGGGATGCTAATATCCTATATCATCGATACTTACTACAGGGCGGATGCTGAATCCCTTGTAGCGGTAGTCATGACGGCTCTTGGCATCGGCTTCATTTTCGAATTCGATTCTAGTATAGCTCGGATCGTCCGAAGCGCTGCCGAAAACAAAGGCATTAGGATAGTCCGGGGCATAGGCAAGAT
>CAZIFT010000033.1:12914-17259 GCA_964538395.1 uncultured Muribaculaceae bacterium | reverse complement strand
GCAAGCTCGCTGAGCTCGAGCCAGCGAAGCTCTTTTTCGTCAATCAGGGCCGTGAGAGTCCCGAAACGCTCAGAGGCCTCGCGCAGCCTGTCCGGCGGCAGCGACCCGCTCGACAGCCCCTTCTCCAGCTCCGCCTTCTCCGCGTTCAGCTTCTCCAGCTCCGCCTCCAGCGCCTCCATCTCCCGCTTCTCCTTATAACTCAGCTTCCGCTTCGGCGCGCTTTCCGTCCTCGGACGCGGAGCCGCAGCCGCCTTCGCAGCCCGCTCCTCACTCCTGCGCGCCGCCTTCAGGTCCAGCATATACTGCCGGTACTGGCTATAATCGCCTATGAAATCCTTCACGGCACCATCCCCCGTAAACACCAGCAGATGGTCCACCAGACGGTCCAGGAAATGGCGGTCATGCGAAATGATGATCAGCGACCCCTTATAATCCTTCAGATACTCCTCCAGAATATTCAGCGTCACTATGTCCAGGTCATTGGTCGGCTCATCCATCACCAGCACATTCGGCTGCGCCATCAGCACCGTCAGCAGATAAAGCCTCCGCTTCTCGCCCCCCGACAGAGTCGAAACCCTGCTCGACAGCATCTCATGCGGAAACATGAACTGCGACAGCAGCCGGGTGTCATTGACCGTCTCCAGCACAGTCTGCTCCTCGTCAAAGGCGATTCCGGTCTGGCGGTAATAGCCGACGCGCAGCGATTCGCCACGTTCTATGCTCCCGCTCATGACCCCCGGATCATCCTCCGGCAGATTCCCCGTCACCAGATTGATAAAGGTTGACTTGCCCACTCCGTTCGGCCCCACTATTCCCACCCGCTCAAAACGCTGGAAATTATAGGTAAACGAACTCAGCATGACACGGTCCCCATACCTGAAACTCAGATTCTTACAGTTGATGATCTTCGTCCCAAGCCGCGACCCGCTGCTCATGCTCTCCATATTGAGCCGCTTCTCCACATACACATCCTCCGCCCTGTCCTGCAGAGAATAGAAGGCATCCTTGCGATACTTCGCCTTCCCCGTGCGCGCGCAGGGCGAACTCCTCATCCACTCCAGCTCCCTCCGCAGGATGTTCCGCACCTTGTCGGTCTCAGCGTTATAATTGTCTATCCTCTCCTGCCGCTTCTCCAGATAATTCTGATAGTCACCACGATAGACATAGACATGTCCCCTGTCCAGCTCCATCACCGTGTTGCACACATGGTCCAGAAAATACCGGTCATGCGTCACCATCAGCAGAGTGCGCCGCGAGCGGCTCAGACAATCCTCCAGATACTCGATCGCATCTATGTCCAGATGGTTGGTCGGCTCGTCCATGATATAGAAATCGGCCTCCGAAGACAGCATCCCCGCCAGCGCGACCCTCTTCACCTCCCCTCCCGAAAGATTCTTCATGGGCGCGTCGAAATCCTTAAGCCCGAAATCCGTCAGCAGCTTCTTGATCAGCACCTCGCGCTCCAGCCTGCGCTCCGGGTCATTCTCCGGCGGAAAATCCGACGCCGCCGACACAATCTGGTCGAAGATCCCCTTTTCCGGATCGAAATCATACTCCTGCTCCAGAAAAGCTATGCGTATGTCCTTGAGAAACGTGATCTTGCCGCCGCTGTCCGACTTGTCCTTGCCGGCGAGAATCCGCATCAGCGAGGTCTTTCCCGTCCCGTTCGGGGCTATGAGCGCAATCTTGTCGCCCTCGTTCACGTTAAACCCTATGTTCTCGAACAGAACCTTGGGGCCATATGACTTGGATATGTTCTCTATCTGCAGATAACTTGCCATGCCGCTCTATCTGAAAAATCTGTCCACGTCCTTGACCGCGCCGGGCAGGGCGAACACCGCCACCCTGTCATAGGCCTCGATCACGGTGTCTCCCACCGCAATGAACGAATCGTTGCCGCGGATGACTCCGCCTATGATCGCGTCCTGCGGGAAACTGATCGACTTCAGCGGCCCTCCGGTGATCCGGCTGCCAGGAGCCACGATATACTCCATCACCTCCGCATTGGTCCCGCTGATATACTTCACGAAGCGCACCTTGTTGCTCAGAGTCATCTTGAAAATCTTGCCCGCCGTGATCATCTTCTTGTTTATGACCGAGTCCACTCCCAGCTCCTCGGCCAGCCCGATATACTCCAGGTTCTCCACCTCCGCCACGGTCCTCGGCACTCCGAAACGCTTGGCCACCACGCAGGCCAGGATATTCTCCTCGTCATTGTCGGTCACGGCCACGAACGCGTCCATGTCCCTGATGCCCTCCTCCAGAAGGAAGTCGGAATTGCGGGCGTCGCCGTTGATTATGTCCACATTGGCCGGCGTCTGCTCGCTCAGCTCCTCGCAGCGCTTGCGGTCCGGGTCTATGATCTTGATCTGGCTTATGTCCTTGGACAGGGTGCCGGCCACCATCTCCCCGATTCTGCCGCCGCCCACTATCATCAGCTTGCTGACCTCTATGTTGCTCTTGCCCAGGAACTTCATTATGGTGTCTATGCCCTCGCGCTTGGCGATGATGAAGACCAGGTCGTGATACTTGAACCGCGAGTCATATCGGGGCATCACCGTGCGGTCGCCGCGGGATATGGCCACCACGCGGAACTGGATCTCGTCGGTCTGGACGGCCTTCGTGAACTCCTCCAGCTTCATGTCCAGGAGAGGGGAGTCGTCGTCCAGCTTGAAGACGGCCATCTGCAGCTTTCCGCGCGCGAAGTCCAGCGATTCGGTGGACGCCGTGCGCCGCAGCAGGTCGGCGATCTCGTCGGAGGCGATCTTCTCCGGATAGAACATAAGGTCTATGCCCATCTCGGTGAAGAGATATTTGTTCTCATAGAAGAGATACTCCTCATTGTCGATTCTGGCGCACACCTTCTTGCATCCCAGCTTCTTGGCCAGCAGCGCGCTGACCACGTTCACGTCCTGGGAAGTGAAGGGGTTGACGGAGACGAAAAGGTCGGCGCTCTCCACTCCGGCCTCCTTGAGGACGGATATGCAAGAGGATTCTCCGATTATGGTGGAGATGTCGCTGACCGAAGCCAGCCGGGAAAGCTTCTTCTCGTCGGAGTCTATGACGGTGATGTCGTTGGCCTCGCCGCTCAGCATCTTCGCCAGATGGGACCCGACCTCTCCGGCGCCTTCAATGATGATTTTCATACTTCCAGCTTATGATTCCAATATTTTGCGGAACACCTTCTCCCTGATCAGGACCGCCTGCAGGATTATGCAGCCGCGGTACCTTCCCCGGACATCGATCCGGCGTCCCGGTTTCTCCAGCCATGTGCGCAGATGCGCCGCGTCGGTCTCCGTCTTCATGGCGCGGAACCCGGAATGGGCCTTTATCACCGCCATGAACGACCCGAATTTAAGGGTCACCAGATAGACCGCCGCCGCGGCCCCGTCCAGAACCATCCTGGCGGTAATCTTCCGCGCCGCCTTCTTCAGCCCGTGCACGGCAGCCTCCTCCGCCCGCCCGGTCTTCCGGTATTCCTCCCACGCATAAGTCCTTGCCAGATTGTTGTCCAGCATCAGGAGATTGTTCCTGTAGTTGAGCAGGAGCTTTCTCGGAGAAGTCGAAGGCAGGGTGCCGCCGCCTATGTGGAGCACCTGCGAGGCGGGCACCACGCAGACGCTGTAGCCCTCCAGCTGCATCCTCCAGCACAGGTCGATTTCCTCCATATGGGCGAAAAACCTCCTGTCCAGCCCTCCCAGGGCGTGAAACAGACTGGCGCGGACCATCAGGCAGGCGCCGCTGGCCCAGAACACCTCCGGAGCCTTGCCGTCATACTGGCCGAAGTCCTGCTCGACCATATTCATGACCCTGCCCCTGCAGAAGGGGAAGCCGAAACGGTCTATCAGACCGCCCGCCGCTCCGGAATATTCGAAGACCTCGCTCTTGTACCATGAGTGCAGCTTCGGGGCGCAGGCGCCGCACTGCGGATGGCTGTCCATCCATGCGACAAGCGGCTCCAGCCAGCCCTCCGGGGTCTCCACATCCGTGTTCAGCAGCACATAATATTCAAAACGGCCTTTCAATTCGTCCAGAGCCCTGTCATAGCCCTCCGCGAAACCATAGTTCCGGTCCATGACAATCCTCCCGACGCGGGGGAACTGCCTGGCCACCAGGTCCATGGAGCCATCGTCAGAGCCGTTGTCGGCCACGGACACTTCGGTTCCGGATTCGCCGGGAGCGCCGTCCGGGCCGCATCCCGAGGTGCTGAGCACGCCAGGGAGGAAACGCCCCAGAAAGTCTCGGGTGTTATAGTTCAGGATTACTATCGCCGTTTTGCCCATCTGCGTCAGTTCTTGTCGCCGTGACAGCAGCCTTCGCCGCCTTCATGCTTATGGCAGCAGCC
>CAZIFT010000033.1:0-12814 GCA_964538395.1 uncultured Muribaculaceae bacterium | reverse complement strand
TGGCAGCAGCCCTTGCCGTGTCCGTGATGGCAGCAGCCTTCGCCCTTAGGGAGATATTCCCCGTGCAGACCCTCCTTCAGCTCCTTCTCGGTGGCCTCCCTCACCGCGAGCACCTCGCCGGTGAAATGCATGGTCTTGTCGGCCATCGGATGGTTGAAGTCCATCACCACGGCCTCGTCCTTGATTTCCACCACCTTGCCGTGGACCACCTCTCCCATGCTGTTGAGCATAGGCAGGAACCTTCCGAGCACCAGCAGGTCCTCGCGCAGCTTCCCGTCCATCTCGAAGGCGCTCTTCGGGATTTCGACCCTCTTCTCCTCGTCATAGACCCCGTAGCCGTTCTCCGGCGACACCTCGAAGTCAAACTTATAGCCGGGCTCCCTGTCCAGGATCTGCTCCTCGAAAACCGGGAGCAGCATATGGGCTCCGTGTATATATTCCAGAGGCTTCTCTGAGGTCATCTTGTCCACAATCTGTCCGTCCACCTCCACCTCATAGCAGAGCGAAACGACCTTGTCTTTTCCTATTTTCATGATAATCAATTATTTATTTTCTTCCTATGCGCTGAAATCCACTCCCTCGAAAAACAGCGAGGGGATTCCGCGGCTCATGCATTTCCTCATGTCCGTGCCGGCCGCGCGCAGCGACTTCCACAGCTCCGTCATGTTGCCGGTTATCAGCATCTCCCTGACGGGCCTCACCGGCTTTCCGCCCTGGAAAAGGAAACCCTCGACTCCATAGGAGAAGTCTCCCGTGGCCGAATTGCAGTTGCCGCCGTTCAGTCCGGTTACAAATATACCGTTTCCGGCCATACCCATAAGCTCCGCGGCCCCGATATTTTTTCCGGGCTCTATGCCGAAGGGCATTATGCAGGCTCTGGTGGAGTCCTCTATGGTCGGGGCCATTCCGGTCTTGCCGGCCATATAGGTGTTGATGAAATATTCCTTCACCTCGCCGTCTCCGATTATGGGGGTGTTGCGCGTGGCCACGCCCTCGCTGTCGAAGAACCTCGCTCCGAAGGCGCCCTCGACCCTGGGCATGTCCATGACCGTGAACCCTTCCGGGAACAGCCTCTTGCCAAGCGAACCGGCCATGAAGGAGTTGTTCTGCTGGATGGAGAAGGCGTTGAGCGCGTTCAGCACGGGCGAGAGCAGGCGCGAGGCGGTCTCATTCTCCACCACCATCGCATATTTTCCGCCCTCCGCGGGCTCCGCGCCTATCTGGGCCGCGGCTCTTTCCATGGCCTTCCTGCAGCAGTTCGCCCTGTCGAGTTCTCCGAATCTCGGGGAAGAATCCCACCAGTAGCCGCTGGACTTGTTCCCGTCCGGGCCTTCCACCGTGGTCTCGCAGCCTATCTCGAAGGAAGTCTCCGTGTGGCGGCACTCCAGCCCTTCGGAATCAATCAGATAGGTGTCATAGACCGAATCGGAATATTCCATTTCCTCCGACACCGGCCTGAAGCCTTCGCCGGGAAGCTTTCCCCATCCTGCGGCGGCCATTGCGGTGTCTATCCTTCCGGCCGCGTCGGTTCCGGCATATCCGTCCCCGTCGAAAAGTCCGGCCTCAAGGCCTGTGACGGCGTCTTTCGCCTTGCGCTCCGGCGAGGGCAGCTTCCGGAACTCGTCCGGGGCCAGGGTCTTCACCGTGTCCAGCGCCTTGCCTATGAAATCCTGAAGCGCCGCGCTCTCCAGCCTGTTGGTGGAGAAGGTCCCGTAGCGTCCGCCGGCGAAGATGTTGAAGGCCATGGCCCGGTCTCCCGAATGGGTCACCTTGTCGGTCTGGCCGTTGAGCACGGACACCAGGTCCATCATGCTCTTGCTCAGGGTTATCCTCACCTGCGATGCGCCCCTGGCCAGTATCATGTCCATGCAGCGGAGCGCCAGTTCCCGCTCCTCACGGCTTATAGTCCAGATTCTATTGTCCATTTCCATTTCAGTTTCCTCCCACCGTGAGGCTGCTCACGAGCACCGTGGGCATTCCGCACATGACCGGGACGTTCTGCTCCTTGCCGCAGGTCCATGCGGCGTTGTCCACCCTCGAGTCGTTGCCCACCGCGACTATGTCGGCGAGCGCCTGCGGACCGTTGCCTATTATGTTTATGTCCTTGATGGGCCTTGTGAGGGCGCCGTTCTCGATGAGGTAGCCGCTTTTCACATAGAAGGTGAAATCACCCTCGCCGATCTTCACCTGGCCGTTGGAGAACTCGTCCACATAGACCCCCTTCTTCACCGAGGCTATTATGTCTTCCGGACGGGCGTCGCCGTTTTCCATATATGTGGCCCTCATGCGCGGGACCGGATTATATCTGAACGACTCGCGCCTGCCGTTGCCGGTGGGGCGCACCCCATACCAGTCTGCGCTTATGCGGTCATGCAGATAGGATGTCAGCACTCCGTCAGTCACCATATAGGTCTTCTGACCCGGGACTCCCTCGTCGTCGAAGTTCAGGGACCCGCGGTTGCCCTTTATGGTGGCGTCGTCCACTATGTTGATGTTTCCGGCGCAGATTTTCTGTCCCATCCTGTCGGCGAACACCGACTGGCCCTTGCGGTTGAAGTCGGCCTCGAAGGCGTGTCCCATGGCCTCGTGGAGCAGTATTCCGGAAGAACCGGCCCCCATCACCACGGGCATCTTTCCGCCCCTGGGCCTCACCGCCGCGAACCTGTCGTCCAGATTCCTCACGGCCAGGGAGGCGAGCTCCTCCAGCAGTTCATCCGTGAGCATCTCCGCTCCCATGCGGAAGCTCCTGCTGCAGTGCGCGTTGCGCACGGTGTGCCCGTCGCTGAACACGACCGAGACGGCCAGCGTCCCCATCGGGCGGGTGTCATATTTCAGCTCCGCGTGGGAGTTGTACATCATTATGTCGCTCACCGAGGTGGAGAGCATTCCGATCACCTTCGACACACGGCTGTCCTTCCCGCGGATGAGCTCCTCCAGGCGGTTGAGGACGGGGACGAAGGCCTCGGTCCCGCAGCCTCTCCAGTCCGTGACCATGGGATATCGGTCGGCGGCCGGGTTGGGTCTGCCGTGGAAGGGAACGGTCGGCCGGGTCTCGGACTCGATCCTGACTCCGCGGGAAATGGCCGCTGCGGCCTTTGCGGCCTCGTTCATGGCGGAGAATTCGGTGCTCTCCGAATAGGCATATCCCGTCTTCTCGCCCTTCAGCGTCCTTATGCCCACTCCGTAGTCCACGTGGAAGCCTCCGGAGGACACGCTTCCGTCACGCAGAAGCAGGTCGCGGTAGGAAGTGTGCTCGAAGTAGAGGTCGGCATAGTCTCCTCCGTCCTCCATGGCGGTGGCGATGAGCTTTTCCATCTCCTCCTCGCCGACGGAAAACAGGCCGGTGTAGTATTCTTTGCTGTTTATCATCTGTTTTCATCTTCGGGAGCCTCGCTTCCGGCCCCCGCCGCAGGCTCCTTCACGACGATGGAGTCCGCATATTTCCTTATCTGTTCATATTTGGGGTTGTCCCTGACTATCATGCTGTCCTTCCATCCCTGCGCCACGACGGTGTAGGGATAGTTGGAGTTGTCTGCCAGGATCCATCTGTCGGCGAACTGGCTGTAGTCGTCGAAGAAGTATTTCAGCCCCTTGTCATAGCGGCGCAGTATCACGTCCGTGGGGATGTCGTGCCCGCCGGCCTGCACCCTGGCCCGGACCCTTTCTATGGCGAGGGCGGGGGATTCCAGCCAGAAATAGAGCACGGTGACGAAATAGCCCTTCTTCTGGGCCGCCAGCGCTATCTTTTTCAGGCTCCTGGTGGCCAGCGTCGTCTCCACTCCGAAATCCATGTTCCTGTCGATCAGGTACTTGATTTTGATGAGCATATATCTGCTGGCCCTCACCGACGCGTCGTTGGGGTTGAACGGATTGAGCCCCTTCGCGAACTCGTCGGAATTCACGAACTGGCTGCACTTGAGAATCTCCGGCAGCACCGTATAGGATGCCGTCGTCTTGCCGGATCCGTTGCACCCGGCGATTATATACATTTTCGGACGGTTCCCTCCGCCTTTTGTTTCGGATGGGTTATCCCGTAGCCGAACAGGGAAAAGTCTCCTTTGCATGGATCTCCTGGAAAAATCGTCTTGAAACAGTCTGTCACTTCGCGGACCGTCGTGATGTCCTTCTGCCGGCGGGAGGTGAGTCCCAGGGCTGTCGCGACATCATGGACATGGACGTCCAGAGGTATGAGAAGCTCCGCGGGGTCGGTGTCTTTCCACACGCCCAGGTCCACTTTCCCGTCATCTCTGACCATCCATCTCCGCATCATGTTTATCTTTTTGTCCGGGGCCTTCGGGTCGGCTTTCTGACCATAGACCCCGGTCCTGAGGCGCTCCTGCGAAAAATGTTCCAGCGTCGGGACCCTGTCATAGATCCCCCGCAGCCTTTCGCATATCGCCGCCACATCGTCCCATCTCACCGTGCGGTGGGCGCTGTCGGAGCCCTTCCGCCACTCGCCCCTCATCACATAGTCATAGGGCTTCCACCCCATATGGTCGAAGAGCCTTCCGCAGTCGCGCACTATCATGGCCCGCCTGCCCCATGCGAAATGGGCGGCGAAGACTGCGGCTATCTCTATGTCCCTTCTGTCGGCTTTTCCCTCCCGGCTCAGCTGGGCGAACCGGGAGGGAAAAGCTATGGGGTCGTCCCTGAAGTATTCCGGCGAATTGTATTTCTCCGCCCACTCCGTCAGGGACCTGCGTATTTCTTCAGTCATCGCTATTTTGTGGCTGCCTCCAGCTTCTTCATCATGATGAACATGAATGTGGCGGAGACGAGGCAGAGGGTGAGGAACGTGCCCCAGACCACCCACAGAGGCAGGGTGCCCCAGAGGTGTCCGCCCACCTGCACCAGCAGGTTGCCCAGAGCGGTGGCCACGAACCAGCCGCCCATCATCATGCCCTTATACTTGGGCGGGGCGACCTTGGAGACGAAGCTGATTCCCATGGGGGAGAGCAGCAGTTCTCCGAAGGTGAGGATGAGATAGGTGCCTATCAGCCAGTTGGGCGACACGAAGGTGCCGGCCTCTCCGGCGGCCTTCTGGATCGCGGGGGTGTTGAGGCCTATCGACGCCACGATCATGAGACCGTATGCGACGGCTGCGACCAGCATTCCGTAGGCTATCTTTCTGGGAGCCGAGGGCTCTTTCTTCTTCTTGGCGAGGCCTCCGAATATGGCGAGGCTGACCGGGGTCAGAGCCACCACGAACGAGGGGTTGAACTGCTGGAATATGGGAGCGCTGATGTCCATGCCGCCGTCGGAGAGACGGCAGTATTTCCACACGAGCACGGCCACTGCGGCCACTATCGCGCCTATGGACAGGTATCTGCCCTTCGCGGTCTCGCTCTGGAAGACGGAGAACAGGGCATAGACTATGACTATCACCATCACCAGGTTGATTACGTCGAAGAGCATGCACTCGGCGCCGGTTATGTGCTTCTGCACGAACTGGTCGGCGAAGTAGGTGAGCGACAGGCCGTTCTGGTGGAATGCCATCCAGAAGAATATCACCACGGCGAACACCAGGCACAGGGCCGTGATGCGCGAGCGGGTCTCGGCGGGGCTGAGCTCCTGCACTGCGGCAGGGGTGCCGTCCTCTTTCTTGTGACCTCCCTCGACATGCCTGAACGTGCTGCGGAAGGCATAGTAGATGGCGATGGAGATGATGAGGGCCACGCAGGCTACCGCGAAGGAGAAGTGGTAGGCGTCGTTGGAGCTGAATCCGATCGACTCTCCCCATTCCTTGATTCTGACGGCCGCGGTCGGGGCAAAAAGGGCGCCGATGTTTATGGCCATATAGAAGAGGGAGAAGCCGGAGTCGCGCTGCGAGGCATACTGCGGGTCGTCATAGAGGTTTCCGACCATGACCTGCAGGTTGCCCTTGAACAGGCCGGTTCCCAGGCTTATCAGCAGCAGGGCGAGAGCCATGACTCCCAGGGCCGCTCCGCCTCCTCCCATGGGGATGGAGAGGACGAGATAGCCCGCGAACATGATCAGGATTCCGATGGTGACCATCTTTCCGTAGCCGAACTTGTCGGCCAGGATGCCGCCTATGAGCGGCAGGAAATAGACCAGTGCGAGGAATATGCTGTAAATCAATCCCGCCTGACCTTCCGTCAGACCGAAGTTGGCTCCGAGAAAGAGAGCGAACACGGCTATCATCGTGTAGTAGCCGAACCTTTCGCCCGTGTTGGCCAGAGCCAGGGCATAGAGCCCTTTAGGCTGTCCTTTGAACATAAGCTGTTGATTTATAGTGTTTGATGAGCGAAAACAGGCCGGCCCGAAGCGTTTTCCGGCCGACCCGTTCAGGCTTGATTATTCTTCGGTGGCGGCCTCGATCTTCTTCAGCATGCCGAACATGATGACGGCTGCGATGAGGCAGAGCACGGAGAGAATGGTCCAGTTGGCCCAGAGGGGCACCTTGTTCCAGAGCATGGCCGGGATGGAGCTGAGGTAGTTGCCGATTGCGGTGGCGGCGAACCAGCAGCCCATCATGAGACCCTTATACTTGGGCGGGGCGACCTTGGAGACGAAGCTGATTCCCATGGGGGAGAGCAGCAGCTCTGCGAGGGTCAGCACCAGATAGGTTCCGATCAGATACTGGGGCACCACAGGGTCGGCGGAGACATTGCCGCCGAGCTCGGAAGGAGACATCTGGCCGTTGGAGCCGAAGATCATGATCATATAGCCTATGGCCGCGACAAACATTCCCAGACCTATCTTCATGGGAGCCGAAGGCTCTTTGCCTTTCTTGGCGAGGGCTCCGAAAATGGCCATGGACACAGGGGTCAGAGCCACCACGAAGAACGGGTTGAACTGCTGGAAGAGCTGGGGGAATATGGTGAGCGGGGAAGGCATGCCGTGATAGATGGCATATGCGCCGCCCCAGAGGGCGACCGTCACGACTCCGCAGATTATCTGGCTGCGTCTCTTCTCGGACTGGAAGGCTGCGAACAGGGTATAGACCGAAACTGCTATGAGCATGAGGGCAGGGAAGCTGAAGCCTATCCTGGTGAATCCGTCCACCGTGGAGGTGGTGTAGTCACGGGCGAACCATGTGAGCGAGGAACCGTTCTGGTTGAAGGCCATCCAGAAGAAGATCACCACTGCGAACACGAGGAACAGGGCTGTCATCCTGTCTCTGGTCTGCTTGGGAGTGAGCTCGGCGACGGGAGCGGCGTTGGCGGGAGCCTGCTTGGAGTTGTAGTCGGCGTCCTTGAACCATGCCCTGCATGCGAAGTAGATGGCTATGGAGACCACCAGCGAGACGCATGCGACCGCGAAGCCCATGTTATAGGAAGCGGAAAGCTTTTCGATATAGTAGCTGCTGAAGGAGGCCAGGTCCATGCTGTGGATGCTCGCGTCGGGCATCACTGCGGCCAGGCTCTGGAGCTTGTCGGTGTTCTCGGGGGTGATGGTGCCGTTCAGGAACTGATGCGCGAGAGCGGGGATGTCGGCCTTGTAGATGAGGCCGGCCTTGCCGAGGAAGAGGTTGGTGATGGCGGTTGCGGCGGAGGGGGCTGCCATGGAGCCTATGTTGATGAACACATAGAACAGGCTGAAGCCGGCGTCACGCCTTGCGGCATACTGGGGAGCGTCGTAGAGATTGCCCACCAGGACCTGCAGATTGCCCTTGAAGAGACCCGTTCCCACTGATATCAGCAGCAGAGCGGTGACCATGGCCGTGACTCCCAGCCCGTTGGCAGGGGTCGGGACGGCCAGCAGGATGTAGCCCAGGAACATGACTATGATACCATAGACCACGCATTTGCCGTAACCGATCTTGTCGGCGATCATTCCGCCGAGCACGGGGGTGAAATATGCCACCGCCAGGAAAATGGAGTAGAACTGTCCGGTGAGGGCCGCGCTGAAGCCGAACTTCGCCTGTATGAACATGGTGAAGATGGCAATCATCGTGTAATAGCCGAAACGCTCTCCCGTGTTGGAGAGCGCGAGGGCGAACAGTCCTTTAGGTTGACCTTTGAACATTTGATTTTAGTGTATAAAGTTGGTTGTTTCTGTAAATGCAGTCTTACAAAGATAAATAAAATCGCAGATATGCTTCCTGTGAAACGGAAAACACTGAATAGGCAAAATTTGTATATTTGTGGATATGGGTTTTGGCGAAAAAATATTTCAGACTCTTTTCCTGCCGGTGCAGAAGCTCCCGCTCGGGTTCCACTATGCCTTCGGCAAGGTGGTCTCGTGGCTGGCCGGATCGGTCATGCAGTACAGAAAGGATGTGGTGACAATCAATCTGGCGCGCAGCTTCCCGGAGATGAAGAGAAAGGAGATAAAAGCCCATGTCAAAGGATTTTACAATCATCTCGGAGAGCTTGTCGCGGAGGCCCTTTGGTTCGGCGGCAGCAAGGGCAGTCCCGGCCGTCTGGCCGCCAGCGGCATATGCCGTTACGACAATCCCGAACTGATCTGCGACCTCTATGAGAGGACTCCGAGCGTGATGGTTCTGAATTCCCATTTCGGCAACTGGGAGCTGATGGGCGGCTTCCTGGAATATGTCGGCAAGGACGTGCCTTTCGGCAAGGACGATGTGGCCGTGGTCTATAAGCAGCTGGCCAGCAGCTTCTGGGACGAGTTTCTCGCCTCGAACCGCTGCGCTCCCATAGAGAATTTCCAGGGCTATGTGGAGTCGCGCGAGGTCCTGCGCTATGCGGTGAAGAACCGCGGCAAGAAGAAGGTCTATGTCTTCTCCACCGACCAGTATCCCTACAGATATGCCTCCAAGCACGAGATCTCCTCGTTCATGCACCAGAAGACCGTGGCCATGACCGGCGGCGCGGCCCTCGCCTCCAAAATGGGGATGAGCGTCGTGTATATGGGGATGCGCCGGGAATCGAAGGGCCACTACCGGGTGCGGCTGAGGACGGTCTGCGAGGACGCTTCGCTGATGACCCCGGAAGAGATAATGGAAAAATATTACGGCTTCCTGGAGGAGGATGTCAACGCACAGCCGGACAACTACCTCTGGAGCCACAACAGATGGAAATAGATATGACAAAATGTCTCTGTGCCGCGCTGGCCGCGGCTCTCATGGTCCCTGCCGCCGCCGGCGCCCAGGACCTCTATATGGGCTCCGACCCTGTCGGGACCGTGTCCTATGCCCTGCCGCGCACTGTGGTCGCCCTTGAGGTGCAGGCCGATCTCGAAGAGTTCCATGCCGGGCCTTATGCGAAATATGCCCGCAAATATCTCGGGGTGGACGCCAAGTCGGAGGACAGCTCCGTGTGCAGGGTGACCTCGGTGAAGATGACTCCATATTCCGAAGCCGACCAGAGCCGCCGTTTCAGCTACGCTCCCGGCAAGGACCAGAGCGCGTTTCTCGCCCTCACTTCCCAGGGGCTCGTCTCTTTCGGCGGAGCTTCCGCGGCCGAGACTCAGTGGCGTTTTCCCGCTTCCGTGGACGGCGCGGTGTCCGAGGCCGGAATGAGCCGCAACCTCACTTCCGAGTCGGCTACGCTCTATAAGGACGTGAGCGACGGGGCCGACGGCTACAGCACCGTGGCCGTGCAGCAGAAGATGGTGGTGGAGAAGTCGCCCGAGACCAAGGCCTCCGAGGCTGCCGACATGATTTTCCGCCTGAGGGAGAAGAAGATAGACATAATAACCGGCGACACCGACGCCACCTTCTCCGGCGAGGCCCTCCAGGCCGCAGTCAGGGAGCTGGACCGTCTTGAAGAAGAATATATGGCCCTGTTCCTGGGCAGGACGGTGTCCCGTCCCCAGACCATGACCTTCGAGGTGGAGCCCGCCGCCAAGACCGGGACCCAGAAGATCGTGGCCTTCAGGATTTCCGATGAGGACGGCCTCGTGTCCTCCGACAATGTCTCCGGCCGTCCCTGCGTGCTGGAGCTCGTCCCCGATGAGGTCTCGGCCGCATCGTCCGTCGAAAAGGGCGCGTCCGTGAAGTCGCTCTATTACAGGATTCCCGCAGTGTGCTCCGCCAGGCTTTCCGACGGCGCCGACGTGCTGCTCCAGGGCCGCATCCCGGTCTATCAGATGGGAACCGAAAGCTCTCTGCCTATAATCAATACCAAATAATTAATATGACTATCAAAGATTTGAATCCGAAGATCGTGTGGAACAATTTCTATGCGCTCACACAGATTCCTCGTCCTTCCAAGCATGAGGAGCAGGTCATCGAGTATCTTTACAACTGGGGCAAGGCCCATAACATCGAGACCATAAAAGACAAGACAGGCAACATAATCATGCGCAAACCCGCCACTCCCGGCTATGAGAACCGCCGCGGCGTGATTCTTCAGGGCCATGTGGACATGGTTCCCCAGAAGACCGCGGACACGGTGCATGACTTCCTCAAGGACCCCATCCAGACCGAGATCTATGGCGAGTGGGTGGGAGCCAAGGGCACCACTCTCGGCGCCGACGACGGCATGGGTGTGGCATTCGCCCTTTCGGTGCTCGAGGACGACAGCCTGAAGCACGGCCCCGTGGAGGCCCTGTTTACATATGACGAAGAGACCGGAATGACCGGCGCCGACATGCTCAAGCCCAAGATGCTCAACGGCGACATCCTCATCAACATCGACTCCGAGGAGGACGGCGAGCTCTGCATCGGCTGCGCAGGCGGACTGGACGCAGTGGCCGACTTCAAGTATGTGACCCACCGCGTCCCCGACGGATACACCGGCTACAAGATCATCGTGAAGGGCCTTCAGGGCGGACACTCCGGCATGGACATAAGCCTCTACAGGGGCAACGCCAACAAGATTCTGGCCCGCGTCGTGGAACCTCTCATGGAGAAATATGAGGCCAAGCTCGGCGACATCAGGGGAGGCACCCTGCGCAACGCCATTCCTTTCGAGGGCGAGGCAACCGTGTTCGTTCCCACCGCAAAGACCCGCGAGGTCAAGCATCTCGTCGGCGTGATCTTCGACGAGGTGAAGGCTGAGTTCCAGCACTCCGATCCCGGAATGGTGCTCTCCCTGGAGAAGCTCCGTCCCTATCCCGCAAGATATATCCATGAGTCCGTGGCCCTGCGCGCCATCCGCGCGATCCGCGCCTGCCCCAACGGGGTCATCCGCATGAGCGACTCCATGGCAGGACTCACCGAGACTTCCACCAACCTGGCCATCGTCGGCTGCGCTGACGGACATCTCACCGTGCAGTCCCTGATGAGGAGCGCCGTGGATTCCGCCAAGGCCGACCTCGCAGGCCAGATGAGGGACCTCTTCGAGCTCGCAGGTGCCGAGTTCACCACTTTCGGCGCCTACAACGGCTGGACTCCGAAGCCCGAGACTCCCGTCTATAAGCTTGTCTGCGACACATGGAAGGAAGTGACCGGAAAGGACATGAAGATAACCGCCACCCACGGCGGACTCGAGTGCGCCCTGCTGGGAGCCAAGTATCCGGACTGGGAGATGGTTTCCATCGGACCGGACATCGTGCATCCCCACTCGCCCGACGAGAGGGTGCGCATCGCTTCCGTGGGGAACATGTGGAAGTTCCTCGTGAGGCTGCTTGAGGTGATCCCCGCAAAATAATTTTGCCGGAATCGGATTTTATCGGTATATTTGCAATCCTTTCGGGCGGCATACGGCCCGGGAGGATTGTAAATTTTTTATTAACAAACACTTACAAACAGAAATGCTGAAACAGTACGAAGCCGTTTTCATCGCAACTCCCGTTTTGTCTGATCTTCAGATGAAGGAAGCGGTTGAAAAGTACGTGAACTTCATCAAGAGCAACGGAGGTGAAGTCGTGTACGAAGAGGACTGGGGTCTCAAGCAGCTTGCTTACCCCATCCAGCACAAGACATCGGGTTTCTATCACCTGATCCAGTTCCAGTCCGAGCCCACGCTCGTGGCTGCACTTGAAACTCAGTTCCGCCGTGACGAGCGTGTCATCCGCTACCTGACCGTGGCTCTTGACAAGGACGCAGTCGCATATGCTGAGAAGAGAAGAATCAACAAGCAGGCAAAGGCCCAGGGTCAGACCGAGGTCAAGCCCGAAGAGAAGGAGGGTTAATCCATGGCACAGACAAACAATTCCCAGCGCGGAGACGAAATCCGCTATCTCAATCCTCCCACAGTAGAGGTCAGAAAGAAGAAATATTGCCGCTTCAAGAAGGCCGGCATCAAGTATGTGGACTATAAGGACCCTGAGTTCCTCAAGAAGTTCCTCAACGAGCAGGGCAAGATTCTTCCCCGCCGCATCACCGGAACATCCCTGAAGTTCCAGAGAAGGGTGGCCACAGCTGTCAAGAGGGCTCGTTCCCTTGCTCTTCTCCCTTATGTAACAGACCTGCTTAAATAATTGGAGGACCGACACTATGGAAATCATTCTTAAGAAAGACGTGGCTCATCTCGGCCAGGAAGGCCAGATAGTCAAGGTCAAGGCCGGATACGCACTCAATTATCTCATCCCCTACGGATACGCCATCGCAGCCACTCCCTCCGCCGTCAAGCAGCATGAGGAGACTGTCCGTCAGCGCGCCCACAAGGAGGCAGCCCGCGTAGCCGCAGCCCAGGAGCTTGCAGCAAAGATTTCTTCCATGCTCGTGAAGGTCGCCGCAAAGGTGAGCGAGAACGGAAAGATCTATGGTTCCGTCACTACAGCCCAGCTTGCCGACGCTCTCGTCGCAGCCGGTGTGGAGGTTGACAAGAAGGACATCACCGTGGTTTCTGAGGATGTCAAGGAGCTTGGCATCTACGATGCAGAGGTGAAGTGCTACAAGGACGTCAAGGGCGTCTTCAAATTCGAGATTGTCGCCGAGTAATTCTCTGGCGCTCAATGATAAGCGGCGAAGCCATCCGGCTCCGCCGCTTTTTTATGC
>CAZIFT010000032.1:10445-19048 GCA_964538395.1 uncultured Muribaculaceae bacterium | reverse complement strand
ATGTTCAACTGCGAGATGATTCCCGCCGAAAATGTGGGCGTGAAACATGCCAAATGGGACAGGGAGGACGGATATCTCGTGCCCAGGGACTGCTACAACTCCTATTTCTACATAGTGGAGGACGACTCGCTCACCATCCTGGACAAGATGAAGCTCCACGGCACCCCGTACATAGAGCATCTGACCGGAGGCTCGGCGCTGCACATGAATCTGGAGGAGCATCTCTCGGCGGCGCAGTACCGCCAGCTGCTCAGGGTGGCCGCCCGCGAAGGCTGCAACTACTTCACATTCAACATCCCGAACACGGTCTGCAACGACTGCGGCCACATCGACAAGCGCTATCTCAAAGAGTGCCCGGTCTGCCATTCCACCAACGTGGACTATCTCACCAGGATCATCGGCTATCTCAAGAGGGTGAGCAACTTCTCGATGGCACGCCAGGAGGAGGCCCGCCGCCGCTTCTATGCGGGACAGGACAAATACACGGTGGGCACCACAAAGGAAGAGCTTGACGCCGCGGAAGGGCGGGCATAGCGGGGATGCTGAGATATGTCAACTGCGACATCGTCTTTCAGGAAGTGCCGGACGAGACGACGCTCGCGATAAACATCTCCGGCTGCCCGTGCCGCTGTCCGGGCTGCCACAGCCCGTATCTGTGGAAGGACTCGGGGACGGAACTGTCCGCGGAGTCCCTGAATCGGCTGATTGAAGACGAAGGAGGCAGGGGCATCACCTGCGTCGCGTTCATGGGAGGAGACGCGGACCCGGCTGCGGTGAACTCGCTGGCCGTCTCCGTCCGCGCCGGGCATCCGGAACTTAAGACCGCCTGGTATTCCGGGAAGACCGTCATCTCCCCGGCCATAGACCGCAACAATTTCGACTACATAAAGATAGGGCCCTACATAAGGCATCTGGGCCCGCTGAGCGCCCCCGGCACGAACCAAAAAATGTACCGCCGGAAATCCGACGGTACATTTGAGGATATCACATTCAGGTTCAGAAAGAAAGCCTGATGCGGATCAGATTCTAGAGCCTGTTCTTGAGCTCGGCGGAGAGGGCCTCGTAGCCGGGCTTCTCGAGGAGGGCGAACATGTTCTTCTTGTAGGCCTCCACACCGGGCTGGTTGAAAGGATTGACTCCGAGAGTGTAGGCGCTCACGCCGCAGGCGAACTCGAAGAAATAGAACAGACCTCCGAGGTTGTACTCGTCGATCTTCTCGACAGACACCTCGATCTGGGGCACGCCGCCGTCGATGTGGGCGAGGCGGGTTCCGAGCATAGCCTTCTCGTTGCAGTGCTCCACATGCTTGCCGGCCAGATAGTTGAGCTGGTCGAGGTTCTGGGCGTCGCTGCCGATCACCACGCTTCTGTTGCTCTTCTCGATGTTGACCACTGTCTCGAACATCACTCTCTCACCCTCCTGGATGAACTGACCCATGGAATGGAGGTCAGCGGTGTTGTTCACGGATGCGGGGAAGATGCCCTTGCCGTCCTTGCCCTCGGACTCGCCGTAGAGCTGCTTCCACCACTCTCCGAGATACTGGAACTTGGGGTTGTAGGACACGAGAATCTCCACCTTCTTGCCATATTCGGAATAGAGGAGGTTTCTCATTGCCGCATAAAGCACTGCGGGGTTCTCGCTGCCTTTCTCGGCCAGGGACTTCTCCATCTCGCAGGCACCCTTAAGCATGGCGCGCACGTCGAAGCCGGCCAGGGCTATGGGAAGGAGTCCCACAGGAGTGAGGACGGAGAAGCGTCCGCCCACATTGTCGGGAACCACGAAGGTTCTGTAGCCTTCCTGGGTGGCGAGGGTCTTGAGGGCGCCCTTCTTGGCGTCGGTGATGGCGATTATCCTCTCGGCTGCGTCCTTATAATTCTTCTCGAGATATTCCTTGACGATTCTGAAGGCCACGGCAGGCTCGGTGGTGGTGCCGGACTTGGAAATCACCACGCAGGCGGCGTTTCTCTCGGCCACCAGGTCCATAAGCTCGGCCACATATTCCTCGGAGAGGTTGTTGCCGGCGAAGACCACTTCAGGGTTGTCGTGACGGGAAAGCTGCTTTGCGAAATTGTGGGAAAGGGCCTCCACGGCGCAGCGGGCTCCGAGATAGGAACCGCCGATGCCGATCACCACGACCAGGTTCACGCCCTTGGCCTTCCATTCATCCTTTATGGAGTCGAACTCTTTCAGGAGAGACTCGGGAGTCTCGGAGGGAAGATGCTTCCATCCGAGGAAATCGTTTCCCGCACCGTTCTCGGCCTCAAGCACATCGAAAGCGGCCAGGGCCTTGTCCATGTACTGCGCGCATTCAGAGTCCTTGACGAAGGACTTGCATCCGCTGACATTGATTTTTACCATATCACTGTATTTTTAGTATTTCACACTACTTCAGATTTCGCACTGCCGGGAGCCTTGCGTTCCCCCGACGGGCCGCAAATTTACGCATCTTTTGCGTGCTATCCAATTGGAAAAACGTCCTATACTCCGAGCCTTGCGAGCGAGGCCTTCACCTCGTCATAGGAATATCCGCGGGAAAGGGCATAGCGGATCACCTTCAGACGGCGGTCCGGGTCGTCCTTGAGCTGCCTGTCCTTGGCCGAGACCAGCGCGTCCAGCTTGCGGTCCGAGGACCCGGGATCGATTTCCTCCAGGGCCTCCGATATGACATCGGGAGCTATCTTCTTGGCTGACAGCATGAACTTTATCTTGATCCGGCCCCAGCCCTGCAGCGAGGCCTTTTCCCTGGCGAAGGCCGAGGCATAGCGCAGGTCGTCCACGAAGCCGTCCTTCACGAGGCTTTCCACCACTTCGGCCGCCTCCTCCGGAGAAAGGTCCCGGGCCGCCTTGGCCTCGATGTCGGAGCGGCAGTACTCCCTTCTGGCGCACTGCGCCTGCAGACGGGTAAGGATTTTCTTCGCGTTCTCTTCCATAGGCCTAGAAATCAAAGCCCACGCTCACATAGGCCCCGACCTTTCTGGAAATGCTGGACCAGTGGACATCGGCCCTGATCGGTCCGATTATGGAATTGTAGGCATATTCCAGGCCGGCGCCCAGAGAGAACGAATCGGAAAGAGTCAGTTCGTCGAGAGCTGATGCGGAGTCGGCGACATTCACTATCGCGGACACATAGTTGTTCTTGCCTATGTGCAGGCGGAGGTCGGCCCCGGCCAGAAGCAGATAGTCGCCGCAGGAGGCGGCGTTGGTGACGCCGATGAACGGAATCTGCTGGTCAAGATAGCGCCCGGCCATGCGTCCGCCGATCATGTTCACGAAAGGCAGGGGAATCGTCTCGTTGCCCATCAGGAACCTGGTCGATGCAAAGGGCAGGAGGGACAGGGTCCGGTTTCCGCCTATGACCGTGCGGAAGTCCGCCTTGAGTATGCGGAAGGGATTCACCTTGTCGGGCGTGCCTCCGAACACCCAGGAATAGTCCAGGTCGAATCTGATACCCTTGGTGGGGAAATATCCGTCATCGAAGGTGTCGGCCTTGAACGACGCGAAGGCGGAGAGATAATAGTTCTTCTTGAAGTCGGAGATTCCGCTCATGGGGTCGCTGACCATCATGGACCCGAGCCTGTAGAAATCGCCCCTCACTCCGTAGTTGACGTCCAGCTTGGCCCATTTCATATTGGAGAGATAGGCCTCGGCCCTGGTGTTGTAATATTCCACGTTGAAGAGGGACTCGCCCAGGCTGAACTTGTTCTTCTGCACATATTTGAAGGTGGTGGCCACGTTCACCGTAGGCCCGAAGGCGGTCTTGTAGTAATACTGCAGCCGCGCCCAGGGGTTGGTGCTCAGCTTTCCGGTGAAGGAGAAGGCGCTGCCGCGCAGGCTGTGGACATTGAATCCCAGGTTGAGCAGGAGCGCGACGGTCTCGTCGGTGTCGGCTCTGCCGCCCACGCCCAGATGGTGAATGGGGCCCTTCTTGCAGTTGAACACCAGGCGGAAAGGCTCCTCGCGGCCTATGAGCTCATAGTTGACATAGTCGAAAGCCTTGGTGCCATAGATCGTGGCGACTGCGTCGTCGATGTCTTCGGCATCCATTTCCTGGCCGGCGCGGATCTTGATTTTCCTCATCAGATAGCGGCTCTCATCGTCGCTGACGCCGCTGATCTCCACTCCGGAGATTTTCACCTTGTCGGTCAGCAGATTATGGGCCGCCGGATGGCGGTAGGTAAGCGAATCGGCCCCGACGGCGGCCTTGATCCGGGCCAGAGCCTCTTCCTGGCTTTCCGCCGCGCGGTAGCCGAGGGTTATGAGACTGTCTATGCTCACAGGGTCGAAGCTGAGCATATGGTAGTCGCCGAGCTCGGGCTTCAGGTTGACGTCGGCGAGCGGGACATTGGTCTCATAGGACTCTCTTCCCAGCATGTCGGACCCCTGTATCAGAATGTCAGTCAGGTTCTTGAGCTCGTCATAGGACTTATAGCCGGAATTCAGGTCCACGCCTATGACATAGTCCGCGCCCAGAAGCCTGGCGATGTCGTTGGGATAGTTGTCCCTCATGCCGCCGTCAAGCAGGACCATCCCGTCGGTCTTGACCGGTGTGAAAAGTCCCGGAATGGCCATGGTGGAACGGAGCGCGCTGGTCAGCTTGCCCGAATACCAGACCTTGGCCTTGCCGGTGACCATCTCGGTCGCCACGCAGACAAAGGGAATCGGCAGCTCCCAGAAAGGCATGTCCTCCTGATATCCCGCTGTGAGGGCGCTGAACAGATTGTTCACGTTCTGGCCATACACGAAGCCCGAAGGCAGGCTCGAGAGCAGGTTGTCCTTCACCCGGGCATAGGTATCTTCGCCCTGGTCGGCGCCGAGATGCAGTTCTTCGGCCTGCTGCATGAAGTCGCCGGCCGAGTCCCGCCTCTTCTTCTCCGATTCAGACATGGAATAGAAGAATGGCATGGATATCACATACTTGCGCTTATAGAGACGGTCGTGATAAGACAGATAGTCGTTGGGGACATTGTCGCTTAGCTCCATGCTCCAGTCCAGGGTGCGGATCAGGCTGTCCACCTTTTCGGCGCTGTAGCCCAGGCTGAACATGCCGCCCATAAGGCCTCCCATGCTGGTGCCGAGCACCATGTCCACGGGAATCTTCATCTCCTGGAGCTTGCGGAACACTCCTATGTGGGAGGCTCCCTTGGCCCCGCCGCCGCTCAGGACCAGAGCCACCGTGGGCCGCGTCCTGCGGATTGAATCCATGCGCTGGCGTATGACCGCCACCGCCATGCTGTCGCGGGTCTCGTCAATGCCGTAGCTGTAGGTGCGCGCCACCGCGGCGCTGTCCTGCGGCCCGGTCACGCCATGGACCGAAGCCCCGGCGGAAAAGGCGGCGAAGACCGCCAGAACGGACAGGAGAAACTTTTTCATCACTTTATATCGTCCTTGTTTTTGTCCTTGTGTTCACCGGCGAGCATGCCGCACGCGGCATAGATGTCCTCGCCCCTCGACGCCCTTATGGTGGCGGTGATGCCCGCGCGCGAAAGCCTGTCCCGGAAATTCTCCATCACCACGTCGAGAGAGGCGCTGTAGGGGAAGTCCGGAATCTTGTGGAATCTTATCAGGTTCACCCTGCACTCGAGTCCGCGGAGCATACGGATTATGGCGTCCGCATGGCGCTTGTCGTCGTTGAATCCCGAGAACATGGTGTATTCGAAGCTCACTCTGCGCTGTCCGGAGAAGTCATACTGCCGGATCAGGTCCAGGACCTGCGCGAAGGGATATGCGCCCTGCACCGGCATCATGGCCAGACGCTCGTCCGGGAAGGGATTGTGCATGCTCACGGCCAGGTGGCAGGAGGTCTCGTCGAGGAATCTCTTCAGCACGGGGACCACGCCTATGGTGGAGAGGGTTATCCTCTTGGGGCTCCAGCCGAAGCCCCAGGGAGAGGTCAGTATCTCTATGGCCCTCTTCACGTTGTCATAGTTGTCCAGAGGCTCGCCCATGCCCATGAACACCGCGTTGGTGAGCGAATCCGACTCGTCCACGGCGATGAACTGGGAGATGATGTCTCCGGCCGAGAGATTGCCGTGGAAGCCCTGCCTTCCGGTCATGCAGAAGCGGCAGCCCATCTTGCAGCCGGCCTGTGAGGACACGCAGAGGGTCTTTCTGTCGGCGTCCGGGATCATCACGGCCTCTATGGCGCTCTCCTCGAAATTCCCGCCGGTGTCCTCTTCGGGGTTGAGCCCGCTCCGGTGGGAACACTTCACGGGGAAGAGATATTTCTTGGTCCCGTCGGAAGACACATGGCAGGCCGAGGGGCGCACAAGCCCGACTTCATATCTCTCCGAAAGGGTCTGCCTTCCGGCCTTTGACAGGTTTGTCATCGCGTCTATGCCGTCCGCCTTCTTTTTGTAGAGCCAGGAGGCGATCTGGCCTCCGGTGTAGGCCGGCAGGCCCGCCCCGACGGCGATTTCCTTCAGTTCCTCCGGCGTTTTTCCCAACAGTTTCATCATATTTCCGAATCTCTCGTAACTTGCAAAATTACGGAAATTTCATGAACCTGCCGACAAGGGTTAAATATTCCGGATTTTTCTTGCTTGTGCACCGCATTGGCACATAAAGCACCTTACTTTGCATCGACGCCGGGGCTTTCTTTCGGCGGTTTTGCTTATATTTGTTGGAGTAAGAAAACCTATAATTTTATGGCAAAAGAAACTGTTCAGGCTGAAGAATCGGTGAACGCCGGAAAGCTCAAGGCGCTCCAGGCCACAATCGACAAGATCGAAAAGGACTTCGGAAAGGGGACGATAATGAAGCTGGGAGACCAGCCGCAGGGGGATGATGTGCAGGTGATTCCGAGCGGTTCGATCGCCCTGGATCATGCCCTCGGGATAGGCGGCTACCCCAGAGGCAGGATAATCGAGATATACGGACCGGAGTCCAGCGGAAAGACCACGCTGGCCATCCACGCCATAGCGCAGGCTCAGAAGCTCGGAGGCATCGCCGCGATGATTGACGCCGAGCATGCCTTCGACAGAAGCTATGCGAAGGCTCTGGGGGTGAATCTGGAGACTCTCCTCATCTCCCAGCCCGACAACGGAGAGCAGGCTCTCGAGATTGCGGACAACCTCATCAGGTCCGGCGCGATCGACATAATCGTGATCGACTCCGTGGCGGCCCTCACCCCGAAGGCCGAGATCGAGGGCGAGATGGGAGACAACAAGGTCGGACTTCAGGCCAGGCTCATGAGCCAGGCTCTGAGGAAGCTCACGGCCAACATCAGCAAGACCAACACCTGCTGCATCTTCATCAACCAGCTCAGGGAGAAGATCGGCGTGATGTTCGGCAACCCGGAGACCACCACCGGCGGCAACGCCCTCAAGTTCTATGCGTCAGTGCGCATCGACGTCCGCAGGACGACCCAGATCAAGGACGGAGACGAGGCCCTCGGCAACAGGACCAAGGTGAAGGTGGTGAAGAACAAGATGGCTCCCCCGTTCAAGAAGGCGGAGTTCGACATCGTCTATGGCGAAGGCATCTCGAAGATCGGCGAGATCGTCGACCTCGGAGTGGAGATGGGCATAATCGGAAAGAGCGGCTCGTGGTTCAGCTATAACGACCAGAAGCTCGCTCAGGGAAGAGAGGCCACGAAGCAGCTGCTGAAGGACAACGCCGAGCTCAGCGACGAGATCGAGGCCAAGATAAGGGAAACGCTGAGGAACGTGAAAGACTAGTCTTTCGCCTCCTCGGCCATAGCCTTGTTGTAGCACTCCCTGCACAGGGGTTCATAGACGTCCTTCTCTCCCAGCACGACCAGCTTGCGGCTGGCGGAGAGACGATGGGAACGGTTGGCGAGATTTCCGCATTTGACACAGATTGCGTGGACCTTGCGGACATCTTCCGCCACCGCCATCAGGGACGGCATGGGGCCGAAGGGCTTGCCGAGATAGTCGGTATCCAGGCCGGCGACGATCACCCTCACTCCCCTGTTGGCCAGCTTCTGGCAGACTTCCAGAAGGGACATGTCGAAGAACTGGGCCTCGTCTATGCCCACCACCTGGACGTCCTCGGGGACATCCAGCATCGCGGAAGGGGTCTTCACCGGGGTGCAGTCAATGCTGTGAAGGTCGTGGGAGACGACGTCCATGTCGGAATATCTGGTATCGACGGCCGGCTTGAAGGTCACCACTTTCTGGTTGGCGAACCTGGCCCTCTTGATCCTCCTTATGAGTTCCTCGGTCTTGCCCGAGAACATGGACCCGCAGATGACTTCTATGCAGCCGGATCTCTTGGCGTTTTCTGTGAACATTTATTATTTTAGAAGCTTAATTTTGCAGTGTGCGTAATTGGTTCCCGTCCGGTGCAATGCCGGAGCCGGTGCCGCAAATATAGCCAAAAATGAAAAATCTGAGTCTTGAAAATATCCCGGAAGAGCTCCGTGCGGTTCTGGAGAGTCTGAGTTCCCGGATCGCCGCCCTGGAGAGGGAGGTGGCGGAGCTCCGCGGCGGTTCTCCGATTCCCGATGAGGAAGCCGGTGTGGCTGAGGCCGGTAGCGGCAGCGAGGAAACCATAGACCTGTCCCTGGACGACATCCCGGCCACTTTGACGGCCCCGGTCGCCGAGACAGTCACCGAGCCCATCTCTCTGACGGTCACCGAGCC
>CAZIFT010000032.1:8856-10345 GCA_964538395.1 uncultured Muribaculaceae bacterium | reverse complement strand
GCCTGTCGAGGTGCCAGCTGAACCGACCGCTGAGACGGTCGCCGAGCCTGTCGAGGTGCCCGTCGAAGAAGACGCACCCAGGACCGAAGAGACCCTGTTCGGAGAAATCGAGGTCGAAGACACGCCCCGCAAAGGCAGACACGGCAAGAAAGCCGCCGGCGGCGCAGTCATGGACGTCATGGCCGAAAAAGACGCATGGCTCCACGACATCCCCGGCCCCGAAGTCAAATCCCTGCGCAGCGCCATAGGACTTGGCGACCAGATCCTGTACATCCGGCGCCTGTTCAGAGGCGACTCCGCCCTCTACCAATACGCCATAGACAAGCTCAACTCCATGAGCACGCTGAAGGAAGCCGTCACCTATGTGAGCGAAAACTTCCCCGAATGGGACCCCGACAGCGAAGACGTCTATCGCTTCATGATGTCGGTCCGCCGCAAAATCCGCAAATGATGGCAGGAAAGCTCTACATAGTCCCCACCCCTGTGGGAAATCTGGAGGACATGACCTTCAGAGCCGTGCGCATACTCAAGGAAGTGGACCTGATTCTGGCCGAGGACACCAGGACCAGCTCCGTGCTCATGCACCGCTACGGCATAGAGACCCGGATGCAGTCCCACCACAAATTCAACGAGCATCAGACCTCGGAGCTGATAAAGGACAGGATCCTGGCGGGACTCAATGTAGCCCTCGTCAGCGACGCCGGCACCCCCGGCATTTCCGACCCCGGCTTCTTCCTGGCCAGAATCTGCGCCGCCGAAGGCATTGACATAGAGACGCTTCCAGGCCCGACAGCCTGCATACCGGCCATAGTCTCGTCCGGACTCCCCTGCGACAGGTTCTGCTTCGAGGGCTTCCTTCCGGTCAAGAAGGGCCGCAAGACTCTGCTCACCGCCCTGGCCTCCGAGACCCGCACGATGGTCTTCTACGAGTCGCCCTACCGTCTGGTGAAGACGCTGGCGCAGTTCGGCGAGTTTTTCGGAGAAGACAGGGAGTGCTCGGTGGCAAGGGAGATTTCCAAAGTGCACGAGGAGCACCGCCGCGGAACGCTCGGCGAGGTCCGCGCATGGTTTGAGGAACATGCTCCGAAGGGAGAGATAGTGATAGTGGTCGCGGGAGCCGCGGCCGGAAAAAATTCAGAAAAGAACGGGTATGAGGAGAGAGAGTCAGAGGGGGAAGAGCCCGAAGGAAGATGACGGACACGGCAGGGGCCGGCCGGCCACATCGTTCACGGTGGGAGCCATCGCCCTTGTATTTCTTGCCACGGGATACCAGACGGCCCTGTTCATCCACAGGGCCTCGATAGCCAGAATAACTGCGAACAGAGACGTTCCGGACACGGTCTATGTCTATCAGGACCGCGGCCAGTCGCCTGATGCCGGCCTGCCCGCCGGAAGCGGAACAGCCTACGAAATCTCCGGAGGAAACGGCTCGTCCGAAAAAGGCGGAACCGCCCAGTCAAGGCGCCGGAGCTCCACGGGCACCGGAAAA
>CAZIFT010000032.1:0-8756 GCA_964538395.1 uncultured Muribaculaceae bacterium | reverse complement strand
CGAAAAAGGCGGAACCGCCCAGTCAAGGCGCCGGAGCTCCACGGGCACCGGAAAAAGCAGCGGAAAAAGCAGCGAAACAGGCACTGGAAAAGACTCCGGCACCGGAAAAAACGCGGCCGCAATCTCCATAAAATCGGCCTCCCACAGCCCTGCGGCCATGAAAGTGCGGGAGAAATACGGGAAACGGACCTATGAATCCTTCCGCTTCGACCCCAACACCGCAAGCATAGAAGACCTGATGCGCCTGGGCTTCTCCCAGAAACAGGCCCAGTCCATAGACAAATACCGCAAGGCCGGAGGAAGATTCCGCCGCAGGGAAGACTTCGCCAAGTCCTTCGTGGTGGCCGATTCGGTCTATGCCAGGCTGGAGCCCTTCATAGACATACCCCGCACCGACATCAACAGGGCGGACTCCGCCGCCTTCGACGCCCTGCCCGGAATCGGGCCCTACTATGCCGCGCGGATGATCGAGTACCGCAACCGGCTCGGAGGCTACTCCAGGACGGAACAGCTGCTGGAAATCAAGGGCATAGACAGCGAAAAATATGAAAAGTTCGCGGACATGGTCTATGCCGGGGACTTCCCGCCCTTCCGGCTCTGGACCCTGCCGGAAGACAGCCTGGCCCTGCACCCCTACATAGGAAAACACGCGGCCCGGGGCATAGTCCTGTTCCGCGACAACAATCCGGCTTCCAAGTGGAGCGTGGAGAATCTCGCCAGGGCCGGAGTCATCCCGGAAGAAGACGCGGAACGCCTCTCCCTCTGCCGCATCGAGACCCCGCGCGAATCCCCCTGAGCCGGTTCACTCCCGTCCTTCCCTGTCTGGATGGTGGGAGAGAATGTTCTTCTGCCAGGTCTCGGTGTCGATGTGGGTATAGATTTCGGTCGTGAGTATGCTCTCGTGGCCCAGCATCTCCTGCACCGTCCTCAGGTCCGCCCCGTTCTCTATCAGATGGGTGGCGAAGCTGTGCCTGAACGTGTGCGGAGAAATCTCCTTGTGGATGCCCGCCACCATGGCCTGACGCTTCACCATATTGAATATGGAAATCCTGCTCAAGCCCTTGCCCCGCAGGTTAAGGAAAAGGATGTCGTCGCATCCGGCTTCCGGATCCGGTCTCACGGCGAGATACCCGTTCACCGCGTCCACCGCATTCTCCCCTATCGGCACCACCCTCTGCTTGTCCCCTTTGCCCGTCACCCGGACAAAGCCCTGCTCGAAGAAAAGGTCCGAAATCCGGAGCCCGGCACACTCCGACACCCGCAGACCGCAGCCATAGAGCACCTCGAGTATCGCCCGGTCCCGCTTGCCGGACACGGTGGACACATCCACCGAATCCATGATTGCGTCCACTTCTTCGACCGAAAGCACCGTGGGGAGATATTTTCCCAGCTTCGGGAAGTCCACATTGTCGCAGGGATTGTCCTCCCGGAAGCCCGAAAGCTGAAGCCAGGAGAAAAAGGAGCGGAAAGCGCTCAGCGCGCGGGCCAGAGACTTGTCGGAAATCTTCCTCCCGGAAAGATATTCCACCACCGCGTCCTTGTCCACGCTCAGCGGGTCGGCGCCGGTGGCGTCAAAAAACTCCTGAAGGTCGGAGAGATACGCCGACGCCGTGTTGGGCGAGAGCGACCTTTCGACCTTCAGATAGAATTTATACTCGCTGAGAGTCCTGTCCATTACGGGCGCTAAAGAGTCTTGTAACGCTTGCCGTAGTCGAGCTGCTGCTTCAGATAGTCATCGGCATATTCGATCTTATAATCGACCACCTTTCCGTCCTTCTCGACAGGGACGATCTCCGGGTTGATGAAGCCGCCATAGGGCTTGAGGCCCAGGGAGGCATATCTCTCGAGAACCTCCTTGTGGAGTTCGGGATCTATGTTGACCGCATAGGTGTCGATCAGGGCCTTGCCTGCGGCATAGTCGCCCTCGCTCTTGATTCTCTGGATTTCGGCCAGGAGGCTGGCGAAGAGTCCGCGGAGAGCCACATAGTCATTGACTACAAAATAGGTCTTTCCGTCTCTGACCTTCTTCTCTATCACATTGTCTTTCAAGCCTTTCTCATAGCACCACTGGGCAACGAGCTTGCGGTTCTGCATATGGGCCTCGGTGTTGGGGCGGCCGAGCTCCACGCGGGTGAACTGCACGAACAGACCGTTCAGGATGTAATTGTCATAGTGAGGCTTATAGGCCTCGGGGTCGGACAGTATGCCCAGCTCCACCATCTTGGGGTCGGCTATGTAATAGAGTCCGAAAAGGTCGGCGCGGGCCTCCTCGAGAGCGGACTGATACTCGCCCAGGGCCGAAGAGGACACTCCGGGCAGAATCTGGCCGGAGGCGTGTCCGAGGCACTCGTGGAGGTCGGTGTGGATCTCGTCGTCATAGTTGCCATACTTCCTGTAGGCGTCAATCTCCTCCTGAGAATAGGCAAACTCGGTGAGAGTGCTCGTGGGCATCTCAAGGGCGGCCTTGTCATAGGCATGGGTTATATTCGCGATTGTCACCGACTTGGAGCCGTGCTCCTTGCGGATCCAGTCCGCGTTGGGAAGGTTAATTCCGATGGGCGGGGCGGGATATGTGGCGCCGGAGAGAGCCACCACGTCCACGACCTTGGCCGAAATGCCCTTCACCTCTTTCTTTCTGAATCTCGGGTCTATGGGAGCGTTGTCCTCGAACCACTGCGCATTGGCGCTCAGCAGGGCCGTCCTCGCGGAAGCGGCGGAATCCTTGAGCTCCACGGTGCCCTCGAAGGTGGCCTTGTGGCCGAGCGGGTCGTCATAGTCCTCGATGAAGCCGTTGACGAAGTCGATCTGTCCGAGAGTGTCCTTGACCCATTCGATATTGAACTCGTCCCACTTGCGGAGGTCTCCGCTCCTGTAATAGTCGATCAGCAGGCCGAGCTCCCTCTTCTGGATGTCGTTCTCGGCATATTCGCTGGCCTTCTCCAGCTCCTCGCAGATTTTGGAGATTGCGGGGCCGTAGATGCCGTCGGCGGTCCACTTCTCCTCGCGCAGCTTTCCGTCCGGGCCCTTGACTATCTTGGAGTTAAGGCCATAGGAAATGGGATTGGGGTCAGAAGGGTCCATTATGGACTTATAGTAGGCCTCCACCTCGGGGCGGGTCACCCCGTCATAGAAATTCACTGCAGAGAGGGCGACGATGTCGCCGGTCGGAGAGGTCGAACGCCTCTGGGGATAGGCATCGGGATCATAGATGAAATCCAGCAGCTCGGCATTCTCGGCACCCACCGCCTGCATCAGCGATGCGAAATATTCCTTGGAGCATGCCGGGAAGAACTTGTCCTCGGCATAGTGATGGTGCACTCCGTTGCTGAAGAACACCCTCTTGGCATAGACCAGAAAATCCGCATAGTCCTGAGAGCTGCGGTCGCCCTTGTACTCTTCGAGAATCTTCTCGATGGTGTGGCGGACCGGCAGGTTGTAGCGGCAATACTGGTCCCAGGTTATGTCACGGCCCCATTTTGCGGCTTCGGAAAGATGATAGGCATATTCCTTCTGCTGCAGGGACAGCCTGTCCCAGCCGGGAACCTGGTAGCGCATCACCTTGATGTCGGCGAACTGGTCCACGAGATACTTGAATTCGGCGCCGGATTTGTCGTTTCCGCCGCCGCATGAGACCACAGCGGCGGCCCCGGTCAGCGTCATAGCCATTTTCAGAATGCTTTTCATTATCGTTGGTATTGGTTGTCAGTTATTCGGTGCGTCCCTGCTTCGGGAACAGGTCCGCAATCAGTCTGCGCCACTGGTTGCTCCACCATGCGAAGAAGGCGAAGAACGGCCACAGCACCGGAAGCAGCCCGCGGAAAGCAAAATAGACCGTATAGGTCCATGCCTTGTCCTCCATTCCGGCCATTATCAGCTTGACAGGCAGCCATATGGGGAAAGACAGCAGAGCGCAGGCCAGCCACAGCGGCAGGAGCGCCACCAGAGCGGCCATCCTCAGTCCCCGGAGGTCATGCCTCCTTGCGGGCGGCTCCCCTATCAGCGAAAGGATCGTGTCATGGAACTCCGCGCAGATGTCCCTGTACACCTCCGCCTCGCTCGCGCCTTCCCTGGCGCGGAAATACTCCCCTATCTCCACGGGCTTGCCCACATGCACGGAGACATTGCCCATCTCGTGGAAGAAATATTCATAGCACACGCCCACCGGGACCACATAGACCGGCTTTCCGAGCGTGTCCGCAGCCTTTTTGGCTATCTTGAACAGGCCCTTCTTTATGGGAAGCAGCCCCCTTTCCGGACGGTGCGTCCCCTCGCTGTACATGCAGAACGGCATCCCGTGGTCCAGACAGTCCACAATGTCGTCTATCGTGGACATGTTCTTGGCGACCTCGCTCAGGCCGTTGCGCTCGCGGGCGACCGGAAGCGCCTTGCTCCAGTAGAGTATCTTAGCGACGGCCGGGTTTTCGAATATGTCCGAACGGCAGCCGAAACCCACCGGCCTGCAGGAGGTCAGGAGCATGATCATGGGGTCCATCATCGCGGCGCAGTGGTTCGGGGCGAATATGACGGCCCCGCCGTCGGGGATGTTCTCCCTCCCGACAATCTTCACCGAAGAAAACGAGGTCCTGGTGATCAGGGCCATATATTTACGGCTGAGCCTGTAGAGCCGGCCGGTCTTCCAGATGTCTCTTCCCATCCGCTGCGGAACGATTATTGGATATAAACCCCGCCTGTGCGGGACACATGAGACAAATTTACAAATTTTGCTTCTATCTTTGCAGAATTATGGGACTCAAGAGATATCTGTATGCTGCCGTGGCATTTGCGGCCATGGCGCTGGGCCTGGCCGGATGCGGGCATGAGGAAAACTGGGACGGAGAATATGACAAGGTGCTTATTCTCTACTCCGCCGGTTTCAACTCCCTCAGCGAATATATGGCCGAAGACATTGAAGATCTCCAGAGCGGATGGCTCCCCTCCAAGAAAAGCCACGATATCCTGCTGGTAATCAGCAAACTGACCGAATCGGCCGGAGACTATGACGACCAGACCGAGCCGGTCCTGTTCCGTATCTATAAAAACCCGAAAAGCCAGAGGGCCGTGCTGGACACGCTGTACCGGATGGAGAAGGGGACCCTCCTTGCCTCGGCCGATGTCATGAGGGAATTCCTCACCGAGGCGAAGACTCTTTTCCCCGCCAAGAGCTACGGAATGGTCCTGTCCTCGCACGGCACCGGCTGGATGCCCAGCTACTATTTCAACAATCCCGAAAAATACGACGGCCAGAACATATCCCTATGGTCGGTCGGCGAAAAGGACCCGCAGCGCGGCGGCCATCTCTATGTGGAGCCCGACAGGGACCCCGCCCTGCCCGCGGTGAAATCCGTCACACAGGAGGTCTATATTTCCGGCAACAAGAGATATTCCTGCGAAGTGGACATCCAGGACTTCGCATCGGCCTTCCCCATGCATATGGACTACATCATCTTCGACGTCTGCCTGATGGGCGGAATCGAGGTGGCGTGGGAGCTGCGCGGCGTCACGGACAAGATTGGCTTCTGCCAGAGCGAAACCCTCGCGTCAGGCTTTGACTATCAGAACCTTACGGAGCGCCTTCTCCGCCCTGTGACTCCCGAGCCCGAGATGGTCTGCTCCGACTACTACGAGACCTACAACGCCAAATCCGACATCTACCGCTGGGCCACCATCTCATGCGTGGACTGCACGAATCTGGAGCCGGTCGCCGAAGTGTGCCGCACCCTGTTCGAAAAATACCGCACCCAGATCGCGAGCCTTAACGGAAACAAGGTCCAGGCCTATTTCTATGACAGCGACAAGCACTGGCACTACGACCTCTATGACATACTGGCCAAGGCCGGAGCCGACGAGACCGAGCTCGCCTCACTTCAGGCAGCCCTCGACGGCTGCGTGCTCTACAACGAGGCCACGCCATATATCTATACCCGGAAGATCGACACCCACTGCGGTTTCAGCATGTATCTGCCGTCCATGGGCAGCAGCTATCTGGACTCCTTCTACCGGACCCTCGCATGGAACGAGGCCACCGAGCTGGTCTCTGACACTCAATAATCTGCGCCATCCGGCGGCCCGATCATTTTCGCAGCCGGTCCATGCGGAATCATAGATTTTTTTACTATCTTTGCGCCCGCATCTGATAAAAGCGGCCAAACGCTTTTGGTGCAATGGGGTCTGTGAAACAACAGACTGAGTAACACATTTATAATCAGAATCAAAATGAAGCATTTTGAACTTAAGGGCCAGATCCGCGAGGTCGGAAACAAGGCCGTGATCAAGGCATTCCGCAAACAGGGTCTCGTTCCCTGCAATCTCTACGGACCCGGCATGGGCAACATCCTCTTCACAGTGGAAGAGAAAGAGCTCAACGGAATTCTCTACACTCCCGCTTCCTACATCATCGACCTCAACCTCGGTGACGGAAAGGTCTATCCTTCGGTCGTGCACGAGCTTCAGTTCCATCCCGTGGCTGACAACTGCCTCCATGTGGACTTCCTGGCCGTGTCCGAGGACAAGCCCATCGCCATCAACGTGCCCCTGTCCATCACCGGTCATGCCGTCGGCGTGCAGAAGGGAGGAAAGTTCGTCAAGAAGCAGAGAGAGCTGCGCATCAGCGCTCTCATGAAGGACCTTCCCGACGAGCTCCCCGTGGACATCACCCCTCTTGAGATCGGTGCCAACATCGTGGCCGGCGACCTGAAATATGACAACGTCACGATCCTGACCAAGAAGGACACCATCATCTGCGGCGTCAAGGCTACACGCAATGCTGCGGCTGCTGCACCTGCTGAGGCGTAAGCCCCTGACTGACACCATGCCGGGAGTCAACAGCTTTCTCGTAGTCGGACTGGGCAACATCGGCGCCGAATATGAGGGAACCCGACACAACATGGGATTTATGGTATTGGATGCCTTTGCCAAGGCATCCAATGCTGTTTTCAGTCCCGGAAGATACGGGGACACCGCCGAAGTCTCGCTCAAGGGCAGGAAAATCACGCTCCTGAAGCCTTCCACCTATATGAATCTGAGCGGAAACGCCGTCCGCTACTGGATGACCAGGCTCGGAGTGCCCGCAGACAGGATCCTCATCATATGCGACGACCTCAACATCCCGTTCGGGACGCTGAGGATGAGGAAGAAAGGCAGCGACGGAGGCCATAACGGCCTCAAGAACATCCAGGAGACCATAGGCACCCAGGACTACTGCCGCATCAGGGCCGGAATCGGAAACGAGTTCCACCGCGGCGGGCAGATCGATTTCGTGCTCGGAAAACTGAGCGAAGAGCAGCAGGCCGCCATGCCGGAGCTGTGCGAAAGGGCCGGGAAGGGCATAAGGGATTTCGTTCTCGCGGGCCCGGACATAGCCATGAACTCGCTCAATTCGTCCGCTCCGAAGAAGTCCGAAGACCTGAGCCACAATCAGTAGGCCCTATTTTTTCTCCATTTTATTTTGTTTTTTCGTCCCTTTTTACATAAATTGCGTGAGCGATTGAGGGTTAAACGATTAACACCCAATTATCTCCTCGATTACCACATTAACATTATAAACACCAAATCTATGAAGGAACTTGTCGAAAAAATCAACGCCGAGTATCAGGAGTTCGCATCGAATTCCGCCGCTCAGGTGGAGAAGGGCAACAAGGCTGCCGGCGCACGTGCCCGCAAGGCCGCTCTCGCTCTCATGAAAGACCTCAAGGAATTCAGAAAAGTTTCCGTGGAAGCTTCCAAGTAATTCCAAGTCAAGAGAATTAAAAAAAGGTGTCGGTTTCCCGGCACCTTTTTTTGTGTCTATGTGACTGTCTCTTAGAAGGAAAGGGCGATGGCGATGAAGTCGTCGGCCTTGAGGGCTGCGCCTCCGATCAGGCCGCCGTCGATGTCCTTCTGGGCGAAAAGCTCCTTGGCGTTGGAAGGCTTGCAGGATCCGCCATAGAGGATAGTGGTGTCCTCGGCAGTCTGTGCTCCGAACTTCTCGGCAAGGGTCTTGCGGATATATGCATGGATCTCTTCGGCCTGCTCCGATGTTGCGGTCTTGCCGGTTCCGATGGCCCACACGGGCTCATAGGCGACCACGATGCTCTTCATGTCCTCGGCGGTGAAATGTCCGAGCACGTTCTTCACCTGGGCTCCGACCACATCGAAATGTTTGCCGGCCTCGCGCTCCTCCAGGTTCTCACCCACGCAGAGAATCACCTTCAGACCGCCCTCGAGGGCGAGCTTCACTTTCTCGACGAGCTTCTCGTCGGTCTCTCCGTAGTACTGACGGCGCTCGGAATGTCCGAGGATGGTGTACTCGCTGCCGACGGACTTGAGCATGTCCACGGAGACTTCTCCGGTATAGGCACCCTTCACATGGTCTGCGCAGTTCTCTGCGGAAAGGGCCACTCTGCTGCCCTTGACGACCTCGTTCACGGGATAAAGATGGGTGAAGGGGACGGCGATCACCAGACCGACCTCAGAAGGGACCTGGGCGGACTTCTCCACCACTGCCTTGGCGAGTTCCACGCCTTCCGGAACTGTTGTGTTCATTTTCCAGTTACCGGCCACGATGTTCTTTCTCATATTGCTTATATAATTAAAAATACCCTGTTTTCTTCAGCCTGCAAATTTAAAGAAATTCGCCCGAAAATCACTAAATTTGTCAATTCCAAAATGTAAAAATTTTAATTCATCCGATGACAAACTTTGTAAATAGATTGTCGGAGGAGTAGAGAACGCTCTCGTCGTGGGAGACCAGACGCTTGACGCGAACCCCGACACCGGCG
>CAZIFT010000031.1:0-19065 GCA_964538395.1 uncultured Muribaculaceae bacterium | reverse complement strand
ATGCTCTCCACATCTTCGCCCACATAGCCGGCCTCGGTGAGGACGGTGGCGTCCACAATCGTGAACGGGACGTCCAGCATCCGGGCTATAGTCTTGGCCATCAATGTCTTTCCGGTTCCGGTGGGGCCCACCAGAAGGATGTTGGACTTCTCCAGCTCCACTCCGTCCGAAGCGCCTTCGGCCAGATTGTGGTTGATTCTCTTGTAATGGTTATATACGGCTATCGAGAGCACCTTCTTGGCCCTCTCCTGCCCTATCACATACTGGTCCAGGAACTCCTTGATGTCCTTGGGCCTGTATTTCACGTCGATCTTGGCCTCTCTGTCGGCGGCGGCCTCCTTCTTGGAAACGTCCTTGAGGTAGTCCGCGGCCAGCTTCACGCAGTCCGAGCATATATACCCGTCATATCCCTGCAGGAGCAGAGGAACCTCCGACTCCGGACGGCCGCAGAAGACACAGTGTCTCCCGTACTTTTTCTTGTCAGACGGCATTGTTATCTTCTTTCTCTTTTTCCCGCTTGGTGAGGATTTCGTCGACCATGCCATAGTCCAGAGCCTCCTTGGCTGTCATCCAGTAGTCCCTGTCGGCGTCGGCGAACACCTTTTTATATTTCTGGCCGGTATGCTCCGCTATTATCCTGAACAGCTCCTCGCGGAGCTTCTCTATCTCCTTGGCGGCGATGAGTATGTCCGAAGCCTGTCCCTGCGCGCCTCCGAGAGGCTGGTGGATGAGCACCCTGGCATGGGGCAGAATGGATCTCTTGCCCTTGGCTCCGGCGCAGAGCAGCACGGAGCCCATGGATGCGGCCATTCCCGTGCAGATCGTGGCCACGTCGGGCTCGATGAGCTGCATGGTGTCATATATCCCCAGACCCGAGGACACCTGTCCGCCGGGAGTGTTGAGATAGAGGGATATGTCGGCGAGGCTGTCCTGCGAAGACAGGAACAGCAGCTGGGCCTGGATTATGTTGGCCACGTCGTCGTCGATCGGCACTCCGAGGAAGATGATCCTGTCCATCATCAGACGGCTGAACACGTCCATGGACGCGACATTCAGCTTCCGCTCCTCGATTATGGTCGGATTGATATAGGCGTCCACCGCCTTTTCATAACGATGCAGGGTCATGGTACCGATACCACGACCCTGATTCGCATATTTCAGGAATTCTTTATTGTCCATCAACGGTTACTTAAGTTCGCGGAACTGCTCGACCGAAACCTTTTCGGGCTTCAGGGTTATGTTCTTCCTGACCTCGCTTATCACCTTGGTGTCCTGGACGCTGCCGAGAAGGTTGGCGGACTGTCTCTCGTCCTGGAGGAGAGTCTTGGCGCCTTCCTTGATCATGGCCTCGGGCACATTGCCCATTCCATACATGGCATACTGATAGGAGACATAGCCTTCGGCGGCCTCCTGCATGTCCTTGTCCTCAACCTTGATCTTGTACATGTCCATCAGGTGGTCGCGGACCATCTGCCAGCGGTAGTCGCCGAGGAATGCGTCAAAGTCCTTGTCGATGTCCTCTGCGGTGAACTTGCCCTCGTTGATGCGGAGGAGCCACCTCTTGAGGAATGCCTCGGGGAGCTTGATGTCGGCCTTGGCCACGAAATATTTGCGGATGTCCTGGGAAACCTTATAGTCGGTCTCCTGCCTGTAGTTGTACACGAGCCTGTCGTTCACGGCCTTGTCGAACTCCTCGGCGTTGTGGACCTTGTCCTCGCCGAAAAGCTTATCGTAGGTCTCCTGGTTCTCCTCTGCGGAAACGAAGGTCTTGACATTCACGACCTTGACATGGAACTCGGGAGCCACGGAAGCGAGCTCATCCTTTTTCACCTTGAGCATTGCGGCCCTGTCGGACTCGTTGACGAAAGCGTCGTTGACATTGATGTCGAACTCGTCGGAAGCCTTGGCTCCGAGGAACTTGGAGTGGGCGTCACCGGCCACGCTCCTCACTGCCACATAGGCGCCTTCCACAGTCTTCTCGCCGTTGGAGAGGTCGGCGATCACATAGTCTTCCTCGCCTGCCTTCTCGGCCTCCTGGAGGTCGCCGAGCTGGCGGAGCATGTTGGCCTTCATCTCTTTCTTGGCCTCGTCGGAGACGGTGATCTCATACTCGGACACGACATCGTCCTTGGAGGGGACGAAAGTGAGCTCGGGAGTCTGGGCGAGGTCGAACTTGAAGGTGAAGTCGTTGCCGGACTTCCACTCGACCTTGGGCTGGTCCTCGCTTGCGAGAGGCTCGCCGATCATCCTGAAGTTGTTGTCGTGGATGAATTTGTCGAGAGCCTCGGAGATGCAGCCGTTGACTGCCTCCACAAGGGCCTGCTCGCCATATACCTTCTGAATCAGGGACATAGGGACCATTCCCTTGCGGAATCCCTTGAATTCAGCGTTCTTCTTATACTTGGACAGGTGCTTCTTCTCGGACTCCGCATAGTCGTCATGAGAAATCTCGAGAGTCACCTGGCTGTTAAGCTCGTCAATCTTTTTTTCTGTAGTATTCATTTTTTAAAGTATTATTTCAGAGTCAAGTGCGCAAAGTTATGAAATATCCCGCGAAAAACCAATCCGCTAGACATTCCTTTTGGGATATGCGATCCTGTCGTGATACATCTGGCTGAGATAGCTCTTAAGCTTGGACTTGACCTCGTCAAGCTCCTTGAGCGTGAGGTCGGATTCCGAAAGCTGGCCGGACGAAAGCTTCGCCTCCACTATGTCATCCACTATCCTGGCGAAAGCGCTGGGATTGTTGTCCTTAAGGCTCCTTGAGGCGGCCTCCAGCGAGTCGCAGAGCATGACTATGGACTGCTCCTTGGTCCAGGGCCGCTTCCCGTCATAGAAGAACGCGGCCGTGTCGGAAGGGTCTCCCCCTTCGTTGAGATACCTGTTATAGAAATATCCGGTGCAGGAAGTCCCGTGGTGCGAGAGGATGAAGTCTATCACGAACTGCGGGAGTCCGTGCTTCCTGGCTATGTCCACTCCGTCGTGGATGTGGCGGATTATCTCCACCGCGCTTTCCTTGGGCGAGAGACCGCGGTGATAGTCAGTTCCCATGGTCGCGTTCTCGATGAAGCACTGCGGATTCTTTATCTTTCCTATGTCGTGATAGAGCGCTCCGGTCTTGGCCAGCAGGGCGTTGGCCCCGATCTCGTTGGAGACCGCCTCGGCCATGTTCATCACCTGCAGGCTGTGCTGGAACGTGCCCGGAGCCTTCTGCGCAAGCTCCACCAGCAGGCCGTTGTTGGTGTCGCACAGCTCCTTGAGCTTGTTGTTGGACACCAGGCCGAAGGTCCTCTCGAACAGATAGATGAGCGGATAGCCGGCCACTGACAGCAGCGAGCCCAGGAAGAGATAGGCCACCTCGTTGAAGTCGGCGAAGACCCTCGTGTCGTCCAGGAGCCTGAAGCCCAGATAGGCCGCGAGTATCACGGCGAACGAAATCATGGCCATCACGAACTGAAGCCAGCCGCGGTTGAAATAACGATAGACATATATGGTGGCGACTCCCGAGGACATGAACATTATGAACAGTTCCACCCCGTTGTGGGAGAACACCATGAGCGGCAGCAGCGACACGAAATAGACCAGCAGCACCATCCCGCGCTTGAAGAAGGCCAGCAGGAAAAGCACCGTCAGGGTGAACGGAATCAGATAGACTATTTCCGGATTATGCTTTTCCACCAGCAGGGCCGCGGACGCCGCCAGGGCGAACACGAACACCACATAGAGGAATTTGTTGAACTCTCCGAAAATCGACGACGCCGTATAGAAAATTGAGAAGAACAGGATCAGGACTATCAGCAGGGATATTATCAGATTGCCTCCCCACAGCCTGACGCGCGGGCCGCTGTAGCCCAGACTGTTCTCATATTCAGCCTTATAGGAGTCCAGCAGCTGCTGGATTTCGGCCGTCACTATCTCCCCTTTCGAGACTATCAGCTGGCCGGAATTGACAAAGCCCGTGGTGGGCGAAATGTAGTCTGCGTTCTCGGCGTGCACCAGCTCGGTGGTCTCCTTGTCATAGACCAGGTCGGGGACTATCAGCTCATAGACCCCCATTGCGGTGAGGACAGAGTCCACATTGGTTCCGGGAAAGCTTTTCATAGCCTCGGCCAGCAGCTTCGACCTTGCCGAAGAGACCGTATAGACATCCGAGAGCGGCATCTTTTCGGTCCTCTTGTCCTTCTGGACAAAGATGATTCCGGCGCCGGACTCGTCCGAAGCCCCGTCTGCGACTATTCCCTTCGTGAACATGCCGCTCAGCGTGGACACGACAAGTTGCTTCATGCCGGAAACCCCGTCCATTTCCAGCCCCTCGGCCTTGACTATCCCGTTCTGGGCGGCCTGACCGGAGAACTTGTAATAGGGAATCACGCTGGTTCCCGCGGATTTTCTCTCCTCGTTCAGCTGATCCTGAGTCTTGAGAATCGGGAAATCGAACTGGGCGACAAGCGTTTCATAGGTCCACGGGGAGCCCTTCTTGTAATCATAGCTGAACTTTCCGGTCCGCGGCATGATCAGAAGCAGGAAAACCCAGAGGGCGGCCAGCAGAATATAGATTCTGGGGGATTGGGGCAATTTTTTCGGCATGGCGGTTACTTGAAGGGACTGTTGTTTTCTCTGGCTATATATTTATAGGTCAAAGTGTCGGTGAGCTTGGGGAAAAGGTTGTGCGCCAGCACGGTGACCTTTCCGAGGGCGGTCAGGATCACTGAATTCTTCCTTTTGCAAAGGGCCTTCGCAAGATGGAGGGCGCACTCCTCGGCGCTCATCAGCTTGTCTTCCGAGAGCGGAGTCTCGCCCTGGGGCGACCCGTCGGCCGTGAGGGCCGCGTTGCGGACATTGGAGCTCGTATAACCCGGAGCGAACACCAGGACATGGAGCCCGTCCTTGAGATGCTCGATCCTCAGGGTGTCCAGGAAGCCGCGGACGGCATATTTCGAAGACGAATAGCCGCTTCTGGCGGGCAGGGCGGAATATCCGGCTATGGAAATGACTCCCACCACCGAGCCCCTGGTCTTGAGCAGCTCCGGCAGGGCATATTTGGTGCAATAGACCGTGCCCCAGAAATTCACGTCCATGAGCCTCTTCAGCACGGACAGGTCCAGGTCCTTGAACATGGCGCGCATGGAGATGCCGGCGTTGTTGACGAGAATGTCAATCCGGCCGAAGCGCTCCACGGTCTTCTCGACCAGCGCCCTGCAGTCCTCCTCGCGGGAGACGTCGGCCGCCACGCACAGGACCGAAGAAGGGTCCTTCGAGACAGAGGCGGCTTCCCGCTCCATCTTCTCAAGACTCCTGGCGGCCATGACCACCTTGGCGCCATAGCTTCCGAATAATCTGGCAGAAGCCAACCCGATACCCGAGCTGGCTCCTGTCACTATAATCACTTTGTCCCTGAAATATTCCGGACTCATGTTTTCAGTATTTACACGTTTTTCTACATGATGGTCTTTGCGGCGATGTCGTCTCCGTCATATGCGCCGGCGTCAAGCTTCTGCTTGATTTCCTTGAAGGCGTTGAGAGTGTAGTTGACATCCTCCATCGTGTGGGCCGCAGTGGAAACGATGCGGAAAATGACCATTCCCTTAGGGATGACGGGATAGATAACCATGGAGCAGAAGATTCTGTAGTTCTCCCTGAGGTCCATGGCGATCTTGGTTGCCTGGGCGACTCCGCCGCCGTCGATGTGGATGGGGGTGACGCAGGCCTCTGCCTCGCCGATGTCGAATCCGAGCTTCCTGATGCCGTCCTGGATGGCGTGGGTGATGGCCCAGCACTGTTTTCTGCGCTCGTCACCTTCGGGCGACATTATGATCTCGAGACGCTTGATGTTGCCCTCCACGAAAGCCATGGGCTGAGACTTGGCATACATCTGGGAACGCATGTTCAGGCGGAGGAAGTTGATGACCTTCCTGGGGCCGGCGATGAAGCCTCCGATGGAAGCCATCGACTTTGCGAACGCTCCGATGTAGAGGTCGATGCCGTCCATGCAGTTGAGCTGCTCGGAGGTGCCTCTTCCGTGCTCGCCGAGAAGGCCGAAGCCATGGGCGTCGTCCACGAAGATGCGGAACGAATATTTCTTCTTGAGGGCCACGATCTTGTCCAGGATTCCGAGAGCTCCGGTCATTCCGAACACGCCCTCGGTGATCAGCAGCACTCCGCCGCCGTTGGCGTCAGCTTCCTGGCAGGCCTTGGCGAGAACCTTCTCGCAGTCGGCGATGTTGTTGTGGCGATATTTATACTTGCTGCCTATGTGGAGACGGATACCGTCAAGCAGGCAGGCGTGGGCCTCGGCGTCATAGACGATCACGTCGTGGCGCGATGTGAGGGTGTCGATGGCGGAGACGATGCCCTGATAGCCGAAGTTGAACAGGAAGGCGTCCTCCTTCTTCTCGAAGTCGGCGAACATCTTCTCCAGCTTCTCGTGAAGGGCCGTGTGGCCGGAAAGCATGCGGCTGCCCATAGGATAGGCAAGGCCCCACTTTGCGGCGGCCTCGGCATCGGCCTTGCGCACCTCGGGATGGTTGGCCAGTCCGAGATAGTTGTTGAGGCTCCAGTTCAGGACCTCTTTTCCGTTGAAGACCATGTGGGGGCCGAGTTCGCCCTCCAGCTTCGGGTACATGTAGTAGCCGAAGCCCTGGTCATAGTATTGTCCGATGGGACCGCCTGTGTCCCTGATGATTCTGTCAAAAATGTCAAGCATATGTCTATATGTTTTAAATATTTATGCGTCTATGTTGGCGTAATGCGCGTTCTCTTCGATGAACTGCCTGCGCGGCGGCACGTCGTCGCCCATGAGCATCGAGAAGGTCCTCTCGGCCTCTGCGGCGTTCTCTATGGTGATCTGCCTCAGGAGCCTGGTCTCGGGATTCATGGTGGTGGACCAGAGCTGCACATCGCTCATCTCTCCCAGACCTTTGTAACGCTGGACGGTGACGCCCTTGTCGCTGCCCTTGCCGAGCTTCTCGGTGGCCTGCAGCCTCTGCTCGTCGGTCCAGCAGTAGATCTCTTCCTTGCCCTTCTTCACGAGATAGAGCGGCGGGGTGGCGAGATAGACATATCCGTTCTTGATGAGATCGAACATGTGGCGGAAGAAGAACGTGAGTATCAGAGTGGCGATGTGGCTTCCGTCCACATCGGCATCGGTCATGATTATCACCTTGTGATAGCGCAGCCTGCTGAGGTCCATCGTCTTCTCGCCGGTCTCGTTCTCCGTGGCCACGGTGACTCCGAGAGCAGTGTAGATGTTTCTGATTTCCTCGCTTTCAAAAGCCCTGTCGGCGGCGGCCTTCTCCACATTCAGGATCTTGCCTCGAAGCGGGAGTATGGCCTGGATTCTGCGGTCTCTGCCCTGCTTGGCGGTTCCGCCTGCGGAGTCTCCCTCCACCAGGAAAAGCTCGCACTTGCCGGGGTCCCTTTCGGAGCAGTCGGCCAGCTTGCCGGGCATTCCCGCGCCGGACATCACGGTCTTTCTCTGGACCATCTCGCGGGCCTTGCGGGCCGCGTTGCGGGCGGTGGCGGCCAGGACTATCTTATCGATTATGGCCTTGGCCAGCTTGGGGTTCTCCTCCAGATACTGGTCCATGGCGGCCGAAGTGGCCTGGGACACTGCCGAAGTCACCTCGCTGTTGCCCAGCTTGGTCTTGGTCTGGCCCTCGAACTGAGGCTCGGCCACCTTCACGGAGATGACGGCCGTCAGGCCCTCCCTGTAGTCCTCGGGAGCGAGTTCCACCTTGCTCTTGGCCAGCAGGTTGTTCTTGTCGGCATAATTCCTCAGGGAGCGGGAAAGTCCCATCTTGAAGCCCTGGAGATGCGTGCCGCCCTCTATGGTGTTGATATTGTTGACGTAGGAATAGATCTTCTCGCTATAGCCGTTGTTATACTGCAGGGCTATGTCTATGGGGATGATCTTGTCGCTGGCCACGCAGACCGGCTCGGGAATCAGATGCTCGGCGCCGGCGTCCAGATAGGTGATGAACTCCTTCAGGCCGTGCTCGGAATAGAAGACGTCGTTCTTATAGACCTTGTTGCCGGTGGCCTTGGAGTCGCCGTTGGCGTCGGTCACATACTCGTCCACCATCTCGCGCCTGTCGGTCAGGGTGATCCTTATGCCTTTGTTCAGATAGGCCAGCTCCCTGAGCCTTGCGGCGAGAGTGTCATATTTATAGACTATGGAAGCCGTGAATATGGTGGCGTCCGGATGGAAGGTGATGATGGATCCGGTGTCGTGGCAGTCGCCGACCACCTCGACAGGGGTCAGAGGCTTGCCCTTGGAATATTTCTGGACATAGACCTTGCCCTCCCTGTGGATCTCCGCGACGAGGCTGTCGGACAGCGCGTTCACGCAGGAGACGCCCACTCCGTGGAGACCTCCGGAAACCTTGTAGCTGTTCTTGTTGAACTTACCTCCGGCATGGAGCACGGTGAGCACGACCTCGAGCGCGGAGCGGTGCTCCTTCGGATGCATGCCCGTGGGGATGCCTCGGCCGTTGTCCTGGACCCTTATGGAGTTGTCTTCGTTGATGGTGACCTCGATATCGGTACAGAACCCGGCCATAGCCTCGTCTATACTGTTGTCCACCACCTCATAGACCAGATGGTGCAGACCTCTCTCTCCGATGTCTCCTATGTACATGGAAGGTCTCTTCCTCACGGCCTCGAGTCCTTCCAGCACCTGTATACTGCTCGCGGAATACTGTTCTTCCGCCTTTAACATTTCTTTTTCGTCCATTTTTTACTGTTCACGTAGAATGCAAAAATACGAAAGATTACAGATTAAAGCAAACCCCCGCGGTGAGCTTGACGCCCTTCTCCGCATAGAACGGGGTCCTCTGCACGGGCATGCCGAGAAGATTGCCGGCAGTGGCCCAGACGGAGAATTTGCGGGTCACGGCATACTCGGCCTCCAGAGCCAGGTCGGCATAGCCGGGAATCTCATAGACCTGCTCGTCGGCGGTCGTCATGCAGCCTTTCCTGAGGCTGGCGGCCTCCACCGAGAAGCCGGCGTATATCCTCTTGTTCCAGTTGTAGCGGACCCTTATGTCGCCCGAGAGGGGCGCGGGGCCGAATCCCGGCATCCCGTCGTCATAGAGTCCGGTCTTCTTCACGTCCACGCGGCCCCCGACGAGCACGCGCTCGGTGTCCAGCATGAACCTGAGGCTCGCATAGATGACGTCGGTGTCGTTGTACATCAGCAACGGCATGGCGGACGTCCCGTCATAGAGCACATTGTCGGTGACATAGCCCTCATAGGAGGCGTATCCGGCGGACAGGTCATATCGGAACGCTCCGGCGAAATTGCCGCGCAGTCCGGCCCTCACATCGACCTGAGTCACGGTGTTGTCCACCATCGGCCCGTCTGCGGACACCGAGGTGAAGCTGAAGAAATGGTTCCTGTCCTTGAGGGAGGAATAGGAGTTGCTGTCCAGGCCTCCGGTGGCCAGGGCATAGAAGTCGAGCCTGTCCTTTATCAGGCGGGCGTCGAAGCGCACGTCGGGATAGATTGTCTGACCCTTCCTCTTTCCGAGCCTGTAGCCCATGTAGCCGTCTCCGCCGTTTATCGCGAAATCAACTTTGGCCCCGAGCTGGAAATTGACCTTCTCGCCCGAGCGCACATATTTGGGAGTGAGGAAGAAATGCCCGGTCTGGGCGCTGAAAAGCTTCGAGAATGTGGTGATGTCGGTCCCCGCTTCGAGCGAGACTTTGCCGCCGCTGCGGAGCTCAGAGCCCGCTTCGGCGCGCAGCGAGAAGTCGCCGGCCGTCAGGGAGTTGTCGAAATCGACCAGCGGGAGCTTGTCCCCCGCCATGCGGTATTTCAGGTCAGCGGAATAGAAGAAGCGGCTTCCGGCCGAGGGGCTGGAATGCACTCCGGCATTGAGGTCCAGGCCGTTATATTCGGTGGTCTGAAGGAGATTCTCGGTGTGTATGCCGTAATATCCGACCCCGAATGTGAATGAAGCCTTAGGCCTGTCATAGCGGCCGTCCACCCCGAATGAGGTGAGCATGTCGTGGCCCGACCATGAGGACGAGACCTCTTCAAGCCTCATTGCATCGGCCTCCGAAGACGGGCCTATGCCGTAGTAGTCTCCGAAATACGATCTGTGCGATGCATGGACGTTCAGGCCCAGGCCGCCGGCCTTGAGCGAGGGGCTGAACACGAAGTCCAGGAAGGGGTTCAGCGTGTATCCGGCTCCGGCCTTCAAATAGAGCTTCCTGCCGGGATCGGCGGCCGCACCGGGCTTCATGTCAAGCAGATAGGGCGAAAAATCATATCCTCCCTTATAGGGGTTGCTCAGAACCGAATATTGGAAATCCGCGTCGAATCTGTAAAGCGAGTCCGGCACGTCCATCTTCTGCACGGGCTTCACCGCGTCCACGGTCTTTCCCTCGAAGGAATTCGTCACCTCCACGGTCGGATTCAGGTCCTGTCCGGCGGACAGAAAGGGAAACGCGAGGGCAAACGCGGCGGATGTCAAAAAATATCTTCTCATGTCGATGATTTCTGAAGGTTATTTCCCGAGCTCGTCGAGCTTGGAGAGTCTCATTTTCACATTGTCCAGCACATCGTCGTCGGCGCCCGTGGACGTGTATCCGTCCCTGACGCTCTCGAATGTGGCGCGGGCCTGGCGGAGGTCGTCCCTTTCGGCGAACGAGTCGCCGAGAAGGATGAACGCCTTGGCGAGCCAGTAGGTCTGGCCGGTCCCGGAGTCGGAGAACGCATAGACCTGCTTCTCCACATCGGCGAAGCGGCCTTCGTCGTAGCTGTTCTGTATCAGCATATAAGCGGCTTCGGCGCCCTGGGGCGTCCCGGTGTTTCCGGATATGGACGAGAACCATTTCATGGCGGAGGCCCTGTCGCTGGTGGCGAGGGCGGACTTGGCCTTGACATAGACAGCCTCCAGCTTGTCCGACTTGGACGAAGCCTGCGAGGTCTCCACCGCGCCGGCATAGGTGATGGCGTCGGAATAGAGCTTGGCCCTGTAGGCGGACTCCATCATGCCCAGAGCGGCGGCGTGGACGTTCTCCTTCTGGCGGGCTATGCCCGAAAGCTGTTTGTAATAGTCCAGGGCGGCGGAGTAGTTCTCAAGCTCGAACGAGAGCTTCGCGGCCGAGAGGGCGGCGTTCTCCTTGAAGGTGTCCTCGCTTCCGGCCAGAACCCTGGCATAGCTGTCCACGGCCTGTTCCTTGCGGCCGCTGCCGCGGTAGGACTCGGCCATATAGAACTCGGCCCTGTCGCTGAATTTCCCCTGGGGATAGCGGTCCTTGTAGTTCTGGAGCAGGGTGAGAGCCTTCTCCCAGCTGCCGGCCAGAGCAGACTGCTCGGCGGCGCCGAACACCAGCTCCTCCATGTCCAGACCCGCCGTAGCCGACGGAGAATCAAGGCTTTCGACATAGGCCACATAGGCCTCGGGCTCGCCCTTGGCCTGATATATCAGGTTCATGGCCGCAAGCGCGTCGGAAGAGAATTCGGTTCCGGGCATCTCGGCCACGACTTTCTTGTAATAGCCGAGAGCGGAATCATATTTCTTCTCATTTCTTTCTATGGTTCCGAGGTCGAGCAGGGCTCTGGCCACATAGGCCTTGTCTCCGCTGCCCTCGGCCAGGCTCTTGAGCTGCGCTGCCGCGTCGCCGTTGCGTCCGGCGGCCAGATAGGCCCTTCCCAGCTCATAGGAGGCTTCGTTGTAGTAGGCCGAGCCGGCGTGAGCCCCGGAGACGCGCTCCAGAGAGGCTATCTTGGACGAAAGGTCGTCGGCGAGGCCATATGCGAGGCCGGCCTGATAGTAGGGATAGACCTCGTCGGCGTCGGCAATCTCGTCGGAAGCGGCCATATAGGCCTGTGCGGCGTCCTTGTATTTCTTCTCGGCGAAAAGGCAGTCGGCCCTGCGGACCATGGCGTCCTTCTTCATGCTTCCGCCGACGCGGGCATATTCGTCAAACCAGCGGGCCGCCAGGTCATATTTGCCTTCCTTGTAGTAGCAGTAGGCGATGTTGTAGGGCAGCAGGCTCCCCTCCTCCCTGCCGTCCAGGGCGGAGACGTTGTAGAGCTCCGTGAAGGCGGTCCTGGCCATCTCATACCGGTCGTCCCTGTAATAGGACTCGGCCAGCCAGTATCTGGAAAGACGGTTCACGGCCGACTGCCGGTCGGAATAGAAAGAGACGGCCTTCAGGCAGGGCACGGCGTTGCGCCAGGAGGCTCCCGAAATGAGCTGGTTCGCCCTCAGATAATTGGCCTTCATGTAGTTGGCGGTCATGTCGGGGTCCAGTTCGTCAATCTTGTTATAGGTCTCCACAGCCCCGGCATAGTCCCTGTCATAGAGGGCGGAAAGGGCCATGTAGCCATAGATCTCGTCGTTCTTCTCCTTGTCGGAGTATTTCTTCATGTAGCCGTTGAAGGCGGTGTTGTCCTTGTTCAGGTCAAAGGCCAGCTTGGCGTAGTTGTAATAGGCGTCTTCGGTGATGCGGGGGTCATAGGACGACTCCGCGGCGCTCTTGAAAGCCCCCAGCGCCGCCACCTTGTTCTTGGTGCGGATATAGCTGTAGGCAAGGTTGTAGTCGGCGATCTGGCCTATGGAATCGCTCCGGTCGGTCATCTTCTCATAATTGTCTATGGCCGAGGCATAGTCGCCGGTGGAATACATCAGAGTGCCCGCATAGAAATAGTCGGTCCTGTTCTTCTTGCCGGACTCGCCCACCTCGTCATAGTATTTCTTAGCGTTGGCGGTGTCGCCGCGGACGAGATAGGACTCGGAGATTATCCTGGCCAGGCGGGGCTTGCGCTCGTCGGGAATCTTGTCGAAGACTTCGTCCCCGTGCTCAATCACATAGGCATAGTCCTTCATCATGAAGCGGCATTCCATGATGTAGTAGTTGGAGACCTCGGAGAAGCGGGGGTCGCCGGCGGACTGCTCGAACCACGAGAGGGCTTCGCTGAAGTTGCGCTTCTCATAGTTTATATATCCGGCGCCGTAGCTGGCCGGAGAGGTGAAGTCGCCGTATTCCATATCGGTCACGCGCTCGAAGAGGGGCAGCGCGGCATCCCTGTCGCCGCCCTCGAAATAGCAGTAGGCGCGCTTGTAGAGATATTCGGCGCGGGAGCTCTTGTCCACGTCATTGAACTGGAACCTTTCCATGGTCTTGCCGGCTTCGGCATAGTCGCCGGCGTCGAAAAGGTTCAGGGCATGGCGCCACAGCATTCTGGCACCGAGTCCGGAATATGGATGTTCAGAAAGATAGGCCTCCATGTCGGTCTCGTAGCCGACTTCTTTCAGGCCCACCGAGCACAGCACCGAATAGCCTTCGGCCTGGACATCGTCCATTTCGTCAAACATGGCCTTTGCCCGGCCGAGCATGCCCTTTTCGTAGAGGGCGTATGCGTCTTTGAAAAGATGGCCGCGGTCATCCGCGGACACGGGCGGGGAGGCAAGTATATAAAGGGAAGAAACCGCCAGAACGGTCCCGATGAATGCAGATTTTCGCACACTCATAGTTACAACCAAATTTAGACAAATCTACGAATTTCTTTTCATATATTTGCTTTATGGAAGACGCTGTGATAACCTTCAGAAACGCCGACATAATGAACGGCGAAAACATCGTGATTTACAACATGGACATGGATGTCCAGAAGGGTGATTTCGTGTACATAGTCGGCAAGGTGGGGACCGGAAAGACCTCCATCATCCGCACCATGACCGCGGAGAATCCGCTCAGGAAAGGGACGGGCCGGGTGTGCGGCTATGACCTCGCGGGCATAAAGTCCAAGGACATCCCCTATCTGAGGCGCAAGCTCGGCGTCGTGTTCCAGGACTTCCAGCTTCTCATGGACAGGAGCGTGAAGGAGAACCTGGAGTTCGTGCTCCGCGCCACGGGCTGGAAGGACTCCAAGGAGATCGGCACCCGCATAGAGGAGGTTCTGGACGCCGTGGGCATGCGCAGCAAGGCGCACAAGATGCCTCATCAGCTCTCCGGCGGCGAGCAGCAGCGCATCGCCATAGCCAGGGCCCTTCTGAACAAGCCAGAGGTGATAATCGCCGACGAGCCCACCGGCAACCTGGACAACGAGACTGCCGACGGCATCCTCAAGCTGTTCTCGGCGATAAACAAGGAAGGCACGGCCATAGTCATGGTGACCCACAACCGCGGGATTTTCGAGAAATACAAGGGCCGCGTGATGGTCTGCAGGGACGAGACCTGCACGGAGCAGAAGGACGACGAGGTCATCGACCTGGCCATAACCATATAGTCCCATGACCGGGAAGGAAAGATACCGCGCGATTCTGGACTGGTTCCGCGAGAACAATCCCTTTGCGGAGACCGAGCTCGAATACGGCACGCCTTTCCAGCTGCTGGTGTCGGTGATTCTTTCGGCCCAGTGCACGGACAAGAGGGTGAACATGGTCACTCCGGCCCTGTTCGCGAGATTCCCGGACCCTCAGTCGCTCGCGGCGGCGCCGTTCGACGAAGTTTTCCCCTATGTGAAAAGCGTCTCCTATCCCAACAGCAAGACCCGGCACATCATAGACATGGCCGCGATGCTGATCCGGGACTATGGCGGCGAAGTCCCCTCGGACATAGACGAGCTGCAGAAGCTCCCGGGAGCGGGACCCAAGACCGCCAACGTGGTGGCCTCCATCGTCTATGACAAGCCCGTGATCGCCGTGGACACCCATGTCTTCAGGGTGGCCCGCAGGACAGGCCTCTCCTCCGGCAAGACTCCCCTGGCAGTGGAAAGGGAGCTGGAGAGTAACATCCCGGAGGGCGACAGGCCCAGGGCCCATCACTGGCTCATTCTCCACGGCCGCTATGTCTGCACGGCCAGAAAACCGAAATGCACCTCCTGCGGCATCGCGCAGTGGTGCATTCAGAACTTTTCGGAAACCCGCTAGAGGGCTTTCTTTTCAGAACATCGCCAGAGGGCTTTCCTTTCGGGAACCCGTCAGGGCTCTCCCCTATTCTCCCGGCTTATAGGAATCCTTGAGGGAGACGGTCTTGTTGAACACGAGATTGTCTTCGGTGCTGTCGGGGTCGCGGAAATAATATCCGTCCCTCTCGAACTGCACGGCGAGCTTTCCCTCATCTTCGGCCAGGGCGGGCTCGGCATAGGCGCGGGCGACCGTGAGCGAAGAAGGGTTAAGGTATTCCTTGTAGTCTCTGTCTTCCGGTATGGAGTTCATGTCGGCCTCGGTGAAGAGCCTGTCATAGAGCCTGAGCTCTATGTTCTTGGCATATTCGGGCGACACCCAGTGGATTGTGCCCTTGACCGAGCGCCACTCGCCTCCGCCGGGTCTGGTGGCGGGGTCATAGCTGCAGCGGAGCTCCACCACATTGCCTTCAGCGTCTTTCACGACTTCGTCGCACTTGACGATGTAGGTGTATTTCAGTCTCACCTCTCCGCCCGGCTTCAGCCTGAAGAACTTCTTGGGAGCGTCCTCCATGAAGTCGGCCTTCTCGATCAGCACCTCTCCGGTGAAAGGCACCTTGCGGGAGGCTCCTTCGGGGTCTGCGGGGTTCAGGGGGCAGTCAAACCACTCCACCTTGCCCTTCTCCCAGTTGGTGATGGTGACCTTCAGGGGGTCGCGCACGACCATATACCTGTTGGCCCTTGCGTTGAGGTCCTGGCGGACGCACCACTCGAGCAGCTGTATGTCCATGAGCTGGTCTCTCTTGGAGACACCGATTTTCTCGCAGAACATTTTGAGCGCCTCGGCGGTGTATCCCCTTCTGCGCACTCCGCAGAGCGTGGGCATCCTGGGGTCGTCCCAGCCGCTCACATAGTGCTTCTGGACAAGCTCGAGGAGCTTGCGCTTGGACATGAGGGTATATGTGAGATTGAGTCTCGCGAATTCATACTGATGGCTGGGGAATATGCGCAGCTTCTGGATGAACCAGTCATAGAGAGGCCTGTGCACGTCGAATTCCAGCGTGCATATGGAATGGGTGATATGCTCTATGGAGTCGCTCTGTCCGTGGGCGAAGTCATACATGGGATATATGCACCATTTGTCGCCGGTCCTGTGATGATGCGCATGCTTGATGCGGTACAGAAGCGGGTCGCGGAACAGCATGTTGGGGCTGGCCATGTCTATCTTGGCGCGCAGCACTTTGGCTCCGTCGGGGTACATTCCGGCCTTCATGTTGCGGAACAGTTCGAGGTTCTCCTCCACGCTCCTGTTTCTGTAGGGGCTCTCCACTCCGGGCTTGTCCACGGTGCCGCGGCCCTTGCTTATCTCTTCCTGGGTCTGGTCATCGACATAGGCGAGGCCCTCTTTGATGAGCTGCTCGGCCCATTCATAGAGCGTGTCGAAATAGTCGGAGGCATAGCGCTCGTTCTCCCACTTGAAGCCGAGCCACTTGATGTCTTCCTTGATGGAGTCCACATATTCGACATCTTCCTTGGTGGGGTTGGTGTCGTCGAAGCGGAGATTGGTCTTTCCGCCATATTTCTGGGCGAGACCGAAGTTTATGCATATGCTCTTGGCATGGCCGAGATGCAGATATCCGTTGGGTTCCGGAGGGAACCTGGTCATGATGCTGTCCACCTTGCCGGAAGCCAGGTCGGCCTCCATTATCTCCTCCAGAAAGTTGAGGTTCTTCGGTTCCTTCGAAATGTTGTTCTCTTCCGTCATAGTTTTCTTATATGGAAATTCAAAGGTACTACTTTTTCATTTAATTTTCTATTCATTAAATTTGCTTGCTCAAACAAATTTGACGCACAGCCCGATATGATTAAATCCATGACCGGCTACGGCAAGGCCGAAGCCATTCTCCCGGAGGGGAAACTCAGGATAGAGATTAAGACTCTCAACGGCAAGAATGCCGACATAAACATAAAGACATCTCTTCTGCCCAAGGACAAGGACCTCCTTGTGCGCAGGAAGCTGGCCGACTCGCTGGTGCGTGGCACCATAGACTTCTACGTGACATGGGAGCCGGCGGCGGGAAGCCAGGTCAGGCAGATCAATCCGGAGACGGTGGCGGATTATTATTCGCAGATAAAGAAGATCGAGGAGAGCCTGGGCATGAATCCGGGACAGAATGAGGGCGCGGTCCTTTCCGCCATCCTCCGCTTCCCCGACCTCACCGACAGCACGAAGACCGACATTATCAGCGACGAGAACTGGGACACTGTGGATAAGGCCATAGATTCGGCCATAGCCGCGGTGAATGACTATCGTGTCAAGGAGGGCGCCGCCCTTTACAAAGATGTCACCTCAAGGGTCGGGAACATTCTGGACCTCTATAACACCGTGGAGAGCCATGAGGGAGAGAGAATCGAGAGCGTGAAGGAGAGGATCCGGAAGAATCTCGAGTCGCTCGGCCAGCAGTATGATCCGGCCCGTTTCGAGCAGGAGCTGGTGTTCTATGTGGAGAAGCTGGACATCAATGAGGAGAAGGTGAGGCTGAGGCAGCACTGCAAGTATTTTATGGACACCATCGACAATGAGGAGTATCCGGGCAGGAAGCTGGGATTCATTCTGCAGGAGATGGGCCGCGAGATCAACACGACGGGCTCCAAGGCCAATCACGCCGGCATCCAGAAGGCTGTAGTCCGCATGAAGGACGAGCTCGAGAAGATCCGCGAGCAGAGCATGAACATTCTCTGATGTGACGAGACGGATTTGCAGATTATCGATATAGTCAGTAATTTCACGCCCGTCTCCGGAACCGTTATGCAGCAGACAGGCAGGAGGGTTCTTTCGGAGACGTCGAATAGCCGCTTTTTTGTATGACCACTACACTGATTGTCACCGTTTTTCTGGTGGGCTATGTGCTGATAGCCCTTGAAAGCTTCACTAAAATCAACAAATCCGCCATCGCCCTTCTGATGAGCGTGATCTGCTGGACGATTTACAATGTCACCTACGGAGCCGCTCCTGAGTTCATCACCAGTTTCGGCGAGACTTGCGAGACGCTCTTCTTCCTGATGGGAGCCATGGCCATCGTGGAGGTGATAGACACGAACGGCGGCTTCAATTTCGTCAAGGACAGGCTGATGACAAAGAGCAAGCGTGCGCTTTTGTGGCGGCTCATCTTCATCACTTTCTTCCTGTCCGCCGTCCTGGACAATCTCACCACATCCATAGTGATGATCATGGTGCTGAACAAGCTTATCGACGGCAAGACCGACCGCCTCATGATGTCCTCAATGGTGATTCTTGCCGCGAACAGCGGCGGTGCCTTCTCGCCCATCGGTGATGTCACCACCATTATGCTCTGGGTAAAGGGCAATATCTCTTCTTTCAGCATCATAAAGGCCGTAATCCTGCCTTCCATAGTGTCCGTGGTGGTTCCGGGGCTCCTCATAAGCGCCCGGCTCAAGGGTGAGGTGCTTGCCCCGGCCGAGAAGCCGAACGGGGAGAGCAGCGCCAGCCTGATTTCCAAGAAGGAGCGCGTCATCATCTTTTTCATCGGCGTGGGCGGCCTCATATTCGTACCGGTGTTCCGTCTTCTTACCGACCTGCCGCCGTTTATGGGCATCATGATGGTTCTGGGCGCTCTCTGGGTGGTCACAGAGCTCATCTTCAAGCAGAAGCGCCTGAAGAACATCGCAGCGGACGCTCTGCCGGACATCGCCAAGCTTCTGCACAAGGTGGACCTCAGCACCATCTTCTTCTTCCTCGGAATCCTGACCACCGTCGCCGCCCTTTCGCAGACCGGTGTGCTCAAGTCTTTCGGCGAGAGCCTGGACAATACTTTCGACGGCAACCCGTATATCGTGACGGGAATCATAGGCGTGCTATCTTCCATAGTGGACAATGTCCCTCTGGTGGCGAGCTGCATGGGAATGTATGACCTGATTCCGGCCGGAGCGGAGGGCGCTCTTGTCTATGGGGTGGACGGTTCGTTCTGGAACCTTCTGTCCTACTGCGCCGGAGTCGGCGGAAGTATCCTCATCATAGGTTCCGCGGCCGGAGTCGTGGTGATGGGCCTTCAGAAGATTTCATTCGGATGGTATCTGAAGAACATTTCCTGGATGGCTTTCCTGGGCTATCTTGCCGGTATCGCCGCATATTGGCTTCAGAGCCTGGTGTTCTAGCTCCGCCTGACGGCCTCCTCCGGGACCTG
>CAZIFT010000030.1:0-19299 GCA_964538395.1 uncultured Muribaculaceae bacterium | reverse complement strand
CGAGGCTGTAGCTGCCTATGCTCGCAATCTCGAAGTCGTAGATGTGGTTGCGGACCAGGTTGAGCCTGGAGCCGTCGTCAGCGGCGGAATAGTCGCGGAAGTCTATCGAATAGACCTTGCTGATGCCGCTGAATTTCAGCTCTATGGAAGAGCAGTCGCTGCGGGCCTTGCCGGTAGCGGGGTCTATGTTGCGGTATTCGGGGACATAGGCCTCCCACTGTGTGCCGCCGGAAGTAACGTCCGGGCTGAGCGCCGCCGATGCCGGAGCGTTGTCGTCGGCATTGCCATAGAGGTGCACGGAATGCTGATAGCTGAAATTGGCGGTGTTGTCATACATCCCGAGCGGGGCTACGGCCAGCGAAGTGTTGTAGTTCTTGAGATGGACATACTCCAGAGTCTCGCTCATGCCGGAGGCCAGATGGACCCGCACCTTGACGAAGGCGCGCAGCAGGTCCAGCTGTCCGAGGTCGGTGAGGAGATTGGAGCGCCAGGTCTGGGCGCTGACGGTCTTGACCCCATACATGGGGATAGGCTGGCTCTTGGAGGGCGTGTAGGGGAAGGTGTAGCCCGTGCACATGGTCCAGCCGGCCCTGCACACGTCCTCGATGGTGGTCACTCCCTTCTCGAGGCCGCCCGGGGTGCCCTGGATGTTGGCGAGGACCACGACCTTGAAGCCCGCTGCGGGCGGGTCGGTTATGGGACCGCGGAGCTCCCACTCGGCGGGATATTCGCTGTCGTCCGAGGGAAGGATTTCCGAAGGGGTGAACTGCTGAAGGAATTTGTTGTCCGTGCCGAAGAGCAGGATGTTCAGCTTGCTGAAGTCTATGTAGTTCTCCCAGCCGCTTCCGCTCTCGTCGCTTTCCGTAATGGCCTTGGTGACTGTGTTTTCGCCTGCCTTTATGCGCAGAGACACCTCCACCGTGAGACTCCCCTCCTCCTCGGCGGGATTTTCCTTCCCGCAGGAGACCAGAGCCGCGCAGCAGATGACTGTCAATGCGAATATGTGCAGCAGTTTCTTCAAACCAGGGCTATTACAGGTCCGTGTCCTGGAGGACAACCTTCCAGGAGTTGATATAGATATAGGAATTGACCCAGCGGTCGTCCTCGTCGAGGAAGAATATCATGTTGTATTCGTCCTGACGGTCCAGATATTCCTGGTCGTCGAGAGCCGAGTTGTAGTGACCCTTCACGAGAAGGGCATAATCCACCAGCGGCACAGAAAGCACTGTGGCTCCGCTGGACTTTACGCGGACATCGAGCCTGAGGCTGCGGCCCTTGACAAGACGTCCTGTGGTGAGTTCCGCAAGCGCGAGATTGAAGCTGCCTTCCGACTTTGTGCCGGCGGAGCCGTCAGAAACGGCCCAGGCCCTGTATTCCACGTTTGCGTTGCCGGTCAGACTGTTGCTGCAGTCCATCGAGCCGTTGTCGGCGGAGATGGAGAAGCTGAACTTTTCGGAGTCCACGGCATCTCCGGAGAGATGCTGGAGGATGACCTTGAACTGGTTGGTGTCCTTGACCAGCGGTACTGTGGCGGTCACTACGCCTTCGTCGGCAGTGAAGTCAACGTCGGAGAGGCTGCCATAATAGAGGTCGTCGATGCGGCTGTCGGTATATGCCGTGCCGTCGTCGTCGGTTTTGGTGTTGAGGCTGCAGCCGAGCTCGGAAAGCTCCGATGCAGAGGTGTTGAATTTCCAGGATCCATACTCGTCAGCGTCGCACCAGGCAAGCAGGTCATACTTGCCGGCAGGTACATCGACGGTCATCGAGTAGTCTTCCGCCGCGAGGGCGGCTCCGCTTTCGCTCTTTTCCCACACTATGCTGCCGTCCCCGTCGAGGACATACAGTGTGACGGCGCTGACCTCGTGCGGGAAGGCGTCGGCATACTTCATATTCATGTCATAGCGGAATTTCACCCTGTAGGTCACGGAGCAGTCGCCCTCGTCCTCGAAGATGAATCCGCTGCACGCGGCGGCCGCGCTGCACGCCAGTACCAGGGCGAGCGTTCGGATAAGCGTACGTTTAAACAGCATAGAATTGTGTGTTAAAATAAGAACTGGCGGCCGGGCACCGGGATTGGCGCCCGGCAGTCAGTCTTGAAAGCAAATTTTCTGAATACTAGAGATCCACGGTCTGGTTGACAAGCTTCCAGGAGAGGATGTTGACCTTTGCGGAAAGGAAGTACTTCTGGTTGACCTTGTCGTTGGGGATGATCTTCTCGTCAGGATCGTAAACTGCGGCACCGAGGTTCTTGATGGAGTTGACGGTCACGTTGTAGTAGTGGTTGCGGACCACGCCGTAGTCGCCCTCGGAGCACTTGGTGCCGTCAATGTTGTTGTATTTGGCGGTGTTGTTGAGATGCTCGATGGGAATGGTGTAGTACATCTGGCCAGACACATAGTAGAGAGCGAGGGTGTTGTCATAACCGGTCTCGGCAGAGTCCTTGTCACCATAGTTGAGCATCTTTGTTGCCTCTTCGGCAGTCAAAGACGTGGAGAACGTAGAAGCGCCAGTCTTCTGATAATAGTTATTGTCCTTGAACACAAGTCCGGTGTAACCGTCGTGAAGGTCCACAGGCTTATCGAAATCATTTGCGGTAACCTGAGTATATTCGCCGGTGGTGGCATCCTTTTTCCAGGGAATATACTTGTCAGCGTCAAGAGTCTTGTACTTGGCAAGAATGCGGTTCTCGTATCCTGTCACGGTGTAGAGCTGGCCCTCGTAGTTGATGGCGCTCAGGGCAGCACCGGTCTCATCCACAAGAGTAGCCTTGAGAAGAATGCTGGTGAAGGTGCTGTTGTAGTTGATGGGAAGGTCGGCTGGGGCAGTGAACAGAGCGGGGTCGTTGGTGTTCTCACGGCAGTAAGCTGCGTCTGACACGGCCACTTTGAGGTCGTTGTAGCTCACATAGTCAAGAATCACCTTGGCAGCGTCATAGTTGCGGGAGTCGGTGGAGTTGCCGAAGCTGTCCGGGTAGTAGCTGGTCTTGCCATAGTTGACAGACTTGCCCCAATAGGACCTGAATCTGGTGGCGTCATTCCAGCTGGTGCCGGTTGTTGCCGTGGCAGATGCTTTGAAAGAGAGAGTCCACGTGGTGTCAATGGACTTGTAGCTGTAGGTTTCGCCGGCGGTGGCGTTGAGACCCCAGTTGTCAATCTGTGCATACAGTTTCTTGGCTGTTCCGTCCACGACATAGGATCCGAGCAGATACTGATTGGCCTTTCCGGCAGCGGTGTTGGTGAGTTTGATGGCCACCTTGGCGGCGAGACGCTCAACATAGACCTCGACAGGTGCGCTGGCGGCAAGTGCCTCTGCCTCAGTGGTCTTGAAGTCGGAGTCCTTGAGGGTGTTGAGATAGTAGCCCTTAAGATTACCATTCTTGTAGGAGCTGCTGGACATGACGAAGTTGGTCCAGGTGCTTCCCTCCTGAGTGGCGATCTTTTCCGTGAGCACAGCCTCGGCATCGGTCGAGGACTTGCCGGTCAGAGCTGCGACAAGCACATCGTCGGCATTGAGAACGACACCCATATATTTAGGCTTGTTCGTGACATTGGTGAGAAGGACCACGCCCTTGCCGACCCACTCGACATTCTCGGCGCCCTGCTCCCAGTTGTTTTGATGAGACTCTTCATAGATTGTTCTCGTCACCTTGGTGTTGTAGGTTCCGTCTCCGTTGTAGAAGAAGAAAGTGGCGGAAACCACTTTCTGCTCGTTTGCGGTGCCATAGTAGAAGGGATTGGTGTCGTCACCGGCAGCCTTGGTGAGGGAGGGGTCGGTGTAGGCAATCTGCACGTTGAGGTAAGAGGCATTGCCTCCCTCAGTGGCGTCAGGCTCGGTGGCCGACTTGCTGCAAGCTGCAAACGCGGAAAGCGCAAGAGCTGCAATCAGAATTTTGTTTGCTTTCATAAGTAAATGAAATTTATTGTTGATAATTAATTATTTGTCTGACTGATGTCTTTCAGATAGTTCTCATAGTCCTGAGCCGCCCGTGCGGCGCCTTCGATGCCGGAGGCCGCTGCCTTGCGGAACTGCGCGGCGGCTTCGGCATAGTTCCCGGTGCCGGCAGCGAGGACTCCCCTCGCCCATGCGGCCTCGCCGCTGTCGCCGGCCCTGTCCAGATAGCGCCCGGCCCTCTTGTACTCACCGTTCTCAATCGCGGCCGAAGCGGCGTTGATGTTCACCGCAGGGTCGTCGGGATAGATGCAGGCCGCCGTCTCATAGACTTCGCTGAACTCAGCGCTGCCGGGCTGGAGGCTGTTCGCGGCAAGATAGAACTCCTGCAGCGAGAGCTTGTCGGGCCTGGTCCTCATCACATTCAGGATCTCGGCAGGGTCGGAGAAGCTGCGGACAGCATAGCGGATGCGGTACTCGGTGCGGCGCAGGGTCGGGAAGAGCTCCTTGACTATGGCATTATAGCTCTCAGGGCAGCGCTGGCGGAGCTTCTGCTCCTTCTGGTCGGGCGCAAGCCCGGACTCGGCGATTTCCAGCATCGTGTCCCGGTCGGAGACGGGATTGACCTTGAGCCATGCGATGAAGCCGTCCCAGTCCTCGGGGACGCACTCGGTGCCGATCATGCTCTTGTCGAAGTCGGCAAAGGAGAGTATATAGTCGCGGATGGCGTCGGTCCTGCCGCTCGCCAGGCGCTCGTTGTTGCTGTATTTTCCTTCGGGCGAGGCATATCCGGTGAGGGTGACGGCGGTGACGGTGACGTCGTCGTCAAGCCTGACGGAGTCTATGCTCGCGCGGATCTTGCCCAGCTCGGCGGTGTTGTTCGCGAGAGCGGGATATATGGTGACTTTGTTGACCGGGAATATGACGTCGGCCCTGCCGCTGACCTCGCGGGTCTTGACGGCGTCGGCCATGGTGGCCTCGGGCGTCATGTAGCGCACGGAGGGAATGGCAGGCCTCACGGGCTCATAGAGAGCGCGGCGGAGCAGGCTTTCTTCCTGGCTGTCAGTCACTTTCTCGCAGCAGGAATAGTCCCTGCGCATGAGGATGAGCTCGCTTCCGTTCATCCAGTCGCTGTAGGAGGCGGCGGCGTGATAAGGGATGACGCTCTCGAGCTGGCCGTCGCGGAGAGTGGTCTCGTCCTTGCCGGAAAGCATGTTTTCGTCGCGGCGGAGGTAGTAGTAGTAACGCTGACGGCCATAGATGCCCACCGAAGGCAGGGCGAGCGAGTCGGAGCCGTTGACTATGCACGGGGTGAGGAGCACTGCCTGGGTGCTCTTGAGCTGGAGTGCGGAGATGTCGAGGTTCATGTCCACGACCACCGACGAGCCGTCGCGGCTGAGGCGGGCGCCGTCTGCCGTGACAGAGCTGATCTTCTGGGCGGGTGCCGAGAGGGCCGCGCCAAGCAGAAATATCACTGATGCGCTTATTGTCTTGATGTTCATATGGCTCCTCCTAGAATAAGTAAACAATGCTCAGGGCGAGCTTGGTGGGTCCGAACCAGTCGTGTTCGCCGGTGGCGATCTTCTTGCCGCAGCCGGTGCAGCGGAACTCGTCATACCAGCAGTGGTTCCAGCCGAGACCTATCTCGGCCTCGAGGTTCCAGTGGCGGCCGAGCACCCAGTCATAGCCATAGGCCAGTCCGAGACCGGCCATCCAGCCCTGATAGCGATGGTCTTTGAGGCCGCTGAAGTCGGTGCCGGGCATCTTGATGCCGGAATTCACTCCGCCGGTGTTGAACTGGCCTCCCTGGGCATGCACGCCCACGAAATGGCCGGCCCAGGCGTCGCAGAACCAGTATCTGGCCTCGGGCTGCAGCACCCATTTCTTCCATTTCCTGTCGTCGCTGAATGTCCAGGCATTGAGACTGCCCGAGAGGTCCACTGTCCACTGCGGAGCGATTCTGTACTCGGCTCCCGCGCTGACGGTGGTGTTGAGATCGTAGAGAAGGTTGCTCTTGACGGCGAAGTCCTGAGCCCTGAGGCTGCCTGTTCCAAACAGCAGGCACAGGCCCAGCACGCAGGCTTTCAAGCCTTTGTGGAGAGACTCCCTTCTTCCGTTTCCGTTCTTTGACTTATGCAGAGCCGAAGGCGTCACCACCTTCAAGACCCTTGAATTGTTGTTCGTAACCACTACTAACTGCTATTAATTGCACTCTGCAATGCTTTCCCGATTGCATCTCATAATGCAAAATATGCACTTCCAATTTTTGGGGCGCAAATATAGCAGATATTTTTAGGAATAAAAAGGCTTAGCGAAGAAAAACGATAAATTTTACCCCCCCCCCCGAAAAATGCCCTTCTAAAACATTTTTTGTCCGGACAAATCGGCAAAATCGTCCGCAGAAAGGCTCAAAAAGCCCGGAGAAAATCAACGGGCATCGCCGGACTTCTGGTATTCGGTGGGAGTCATGCCATAGCGGGCCTTGAAGCACTTGGAGAAATAGGACGCGGTGGTGAATCCGGACTTATACATGACCTCCGTGACGCTGCTCCCGCCCTGCTTCAGCAACGACGCGGCGCTCTGGAGACGGATGTCGCGGATAAACTCGGTGGTGGTCAGGCCTGTAAGCTGCTTGATCTTGCGATAGACCTGCTTGGCGGGCCAGTGCGACTCTTCGCACAGGGCCGCGGCCGAGAACTCCGGGTCGTCCAGATGGCGCTTCACTATGTCTGCAATCTCCTTCATGAAGCGGGAGTCAGAACCCGGATCGGCGTCGGGCTCCGCCCCGGAAGCGGCCTGCCCCCTGGAGGACTGCCGGGAGAATATCACGCTGAGGGTCTCGCGGAACTCCTGCGCGCGGCTCACGGTGGAGGCGGCTATGGACTGGGCCTTCTCCTTCTCCGCCCTCTCGATCTTGAGCTGCAGCATGACGCGGCGGAAATAGAGGGCGAAGCGGACCAGACCGCCGAGAGCCAGGGCATATGCGAGCCAGGCCCATATGGTGGTGTACCACGGGCGCCTGATGCGGACCTCCAGAGCCCTGGTCTCGGAATCGGGCTTGCCGGCAGGGTCCAGATGGCAGACTTCGAAGGAGTACCGCCCGGGGGGAATGTTCAGGAACACGGCCCTGGAATCGGCCGAGCCCGCCTGCCACTCGTCGTGGAAGCCGGCCAGGCGGTAGGCGAAGCGGCCCGCGGGGGCCGGATATTTCATGGAAGAGAAGGTGAGCGCAAAGGAATTCTGGCCCGGGCCCAGGGTGACCCCGTCGGCCAGGGCTATGTCGCCATCCAGAATGACCCGGCCGGAATATTCCCTGCCGGGAGTCACCAGGACATTGTCCAGATAGAGGGCAGTGATCACTATCCTGTCCGGGCGGGCCTCCACGGGGGCGGCCAACGCCGACAGCGAATAGAAGCCGTTCAGAGTCCCGGCATAGACCCGTCCCGCTCCGTCGGCGGCTATGCTGAGCAGCGGATTCTCCAGCTTGCGCACCAGCTGCCATTCTGGGGCGTCGGGGTCGCAGCGCCAGATCTCGTTGTCGTCGCAGAGCCAGAGGCAGCCGCCGGACCAGGTCAGCGACTGGGCGGAGACGGTGCTGCCGCTTATAGGCCTGAGCTCCCGGCCCTCCAGGGCATAGACCCCGGCCTCGGTGCCCACCCAGAGGCGTTCGCCGTCGGTGGCCAGCGACAGGGTGCGCTTTCCTTCGGGAATCGGAAGCCCGGTGACGGTGAAGTCGTTCTCGTCCACGAGGTCCACGCCCTTGTCGGTGACCACGGCGAATCTGCTCCCGAAGCGGCAGAGCTTGAACACAATGTCGCCGGAAAGGCCGTCGCGGGCGCTCAGATGCCTGTCGCAGAGCACGTCGCCGCCGGCGGCGGTGAATTTTTTCTTGGACGTGACGAAGAGTCCCCCGTCATAGGTCCCGGTCCAGAGGCGGCCGGAGCCGTCCTCGGCCACCGAATACATCCAGTCGGAGAGGTATTTCCCGGAGGCCTCCCGGATGCCGTAGTGGGTCACTCTGCCGCCGCAGATGCGGTCCAGTCCGCCGTCGGAAGCCGCCCACACCGCAGCGCCGTCGCTGTAGAGGGCGCGGACCTTGTTGTGGGCCAGCCGCCTGCCCGCAGGGCCTTCGTCGGACTTGTACACCACGGGGGCGCCTGTGCGGGGACATTCCAGCACTCCGTTCATCCCGGCGGCGAAGATGCGTCCCCCGCCGTCGCAGACCAGCGCCGTCACGTCCAGCCCGTCCGGCAGGCCGCATTCCTCCACTCCGGTGAAGTCATATTCGTCGTTGAGCCTGGTGAGCGCGGCGCCGTGGTCCGTCCCCACCCACAGGCCGCCGTCGGAGTCGAGCATGGTGGTCCAGACCACATTGTCCGGAATGGAGCGGGTGTTGCGGAGCTCATGACGGAATATGCTCACACCGCCTTCCGGCGAACGCACCAGCAGGCCGTTGTCGGTGCCGGCGGCCAGGCTGCCGTCGGGCAGATAGAGGAAGTTCTTGACGGGGCCGCCGCTCCACAGGCATCTGGCCGGGCATACGCCCACACCGGAAGACGCGCAGACGGAGCCGTCGGAAAGGCCGTCAATCAGGAACAGGCCCTTTTCCGAACCTATATAGAGTCCGCCCGCTCCCCTGACGGGAGCTATGGCCAGCACCAGATTGCCTGAGACTCCGCCGTGGCCTTCGAGACGCACCTGGGCTATGTCGCCGCCGGAGACCTTCCAGACGCAGCCGTAGCCGCCGAAGAAGAGGGTGTCGCCCACTGCGCAGGAACTGGCCACATGCACGCCGGGAATCACGGCCCCGGTCCTGCCGGAAGCAAGGTCGCGGCGATAGAGGCCCTCGGTCGTGCCCAGCCATATGCCGTCGCCGTCGAGCAGCGCCGTCTTGACATGTTTCGGGCCTATGACAGTGTCCTGGACGAAGCCGCCGGCGTTGTCATAGATGCAGAAGCCCCGGTCCGTGCCCACATAGAGGGTGCCCCCGTCATAGGCAAGGGCGTTGATGTGCTCGTTGCATATGCTGCCGGGGTCGGCGGCATCCCTGCCGAAGCGCTGGCTCCGGATCCCGTCGTGTCGGAACAGGCCGGCGTCGGTGCCCGCCCACACGAAGTCCAGCGAGTCGCGGACAAGCGCATAGACCGGAAGTATCGGCCTGTCATCGACCGAGACTCCGACGAAGCGGCCGGACACCACGCTCCCCTGTCCGGGACCGGCCTTGACCGGAGCCGCGGCCAGTGAAAGGGCCAGGCCTATGGACAAAATCACTATGCTTCCTCTGCTGCGCATGAATACCGTTCTGACTGCACTAAGATAGGGATTTTGTCCAAATTATTACATATTTTGTCTTTTTTGAGGTAATCTCCATTGCGGTGTGAAAGTAATTTTGTAGGCGGTTGACTGACGGTCGGCCCCACTTGAACAACACTAAAAATCCGATATATGAAGAATGCCTTTTCAAGAGCGTTAGCGATTCTCGCCGCGGTGGCGGGAACTCTCCTCGGCAGCCTGTCGCTTCAGGCCCAGGGGAAAGTCACCGTGTCCGGAACCGTGCTCGAAGAATCCGGTGAGCCTGTGATAGGGCTCACAGTCTTAGTCAAAGGGTCCTCGACCGGAACAGAGACCGACATCGACGGACACTACAGCATCAGCGCGCCCTCCGACGGCACGCTCGTCTATTCCTGCATAGGCTATGTCACCCAGGAGGTGAAGGTGGCCGGCAGAAATGTAATAGACGTGACCGTGAAGACCGACTCTGAGCTGCTCAGCGACGCAGTGGTGATCGGCTACGGCACCACGGCCAAGAAGGACCTGACCGGCTCGGTGGCCACGATGAAGACCAAGGACTTCAACGCCGGCCTCATCTCCACCCCGGAACAGCTCATCAACGGCAAGGTCTCCGGAGTGCAGATCATGTCCTCCAGCGGCTCCCCCACCTCGGGAAGCACCATCAGGATCCGCGGCGGAGCGTCCCTGAACGCGTCCAACGACCCTCTGATCGTGCTTGACGGAGTGCCGCTCGAGATCGGCGGCATAGCCGGCAACGACGGCAACTTCCTCTCGCTGATCAACCCCAACGACATCGAGTCCATGACAGTGCTCAAGGACGCCTCCTCCACCGCCATCTACGGTTCCAGGGCCTCCAACGGAGTCATCCTCATCACCACCAAGAAGGGCGCGAGCGAGAAGATAATAGTGAGCCTCACCTCCACCCAGTCAGTGCAGTGGAAGAGCAAGCTGGCCGACATGATGTCCTATGACGACTTCGTGAGCGTGGCCCAGGGCCTCGGCACGGACTACAGCCAGTATCTCGGCAGCGAACACACCGACTGGAACGACCAGATCTATCAGGCCGCCTTCGGCACCGACAACAACCTGAGCGTGAGCGGACAGGCCGCCAAATGGCTGCCCTTCAGGGCCTCGGTGGGCTATTATGACCAGAACGGAATCCTCAAGACCGACAACGCCAAGCGCGTCTCCGGCAACCTGAACCTGGCCCCGGCCTTCTTCAAGGACTATCTCAAGTTCAACATCTCGCTCAAGGGCGCCTACAACCGCAACACCTTCGCCAACACGGGCGCCATCTGGAACGCCGCCACCTTCAACCCCACCGTTCCGGTCTATTCCGGCAGCGACGCTCTCGGCGGATTCTATGAAATCACTTCCAGCACCGGCGTCCCGGACATGTCCGCAGTCAAGAACCCTCTGGGACTCCTGGAGCAGACCGACGCCACCAGCGACGTGTACAGGCTCGTGGGCAACATCGACGCCGACTACAGGTTCCATTTCCTGCCCGACATGAAGATCCATGTGACCGGAGGCTATGACTATGCCACCGGAAAGGGCCGCTCCTTCACCCCCGCCACAGCGGCTTCGGCCTATGAGACAAAGGGTTATCTCAACGCATACGGCCCCGCCAGGAAATATAACCGCCTCTTCACGGCCTATCTCAACTACAACAGGGAGATCGAGGCCATAAATTCGCACATAGACGTCACCGCCGGTTACGACTATCAGTACTGGAAGGCCACCTATCCGGCCGGAGACAACTACAACGCCGCCGGCGAAAGCCTCAACCAGGCATGGACCGCAACCGACAACCGCCATGCGCTGATTTCCTACTATGCCCGTCTGAGCTATTCCTATGACTCGCGCTATCTGCTCACCGCGACGATCCGCCGCGACGGCACCTCGCGCTTCTCCAGGGACACCCGCTGGGGCACCTTCCCCTCGGTGGCCCTCGCATGGAGGCTCTCCGAGGAGTCCTTCCTGGAGAATGCGCCGTGGATGGACGACCTCAAGATAAGGGCCAGCTATGGTGTGACCGGTCAGCAGGACGGCATAGGCAACTACAACTATCTGCCCACCTATTGGTCCGGAACCTCCAGCAACCAGTACATCGGCTCCGACGGCAGCTTCGTCAACACCTATCTGCCCTCGTCCTATGTCTCTGACCTGAAGTGGGAGACCACCAAGTCGTTCAACCTGGGTCTCGACTGGGCCTTCCTCGACAACCGCATCCAGGGCAGCTTCGACTGGTACACCCGCAAGACCGAAGACCTGATCGCCACCGTGCCCGCCCCGGCCGGAACCAACTTCAGCAAGATGATCACCACCAACGTGGGCAACGTGTCCAGCTCCGGAATAGAGGCCAGCATCAACCTGGTGCCCGTCAAGACCCGCGACTGGACATGGAACGTGGGCTTCAACGCCACATGGCAGAACGTGGAGATCACCAACCTCACCCTCGTGGACAACGGCGAGGTGACCAAGACCCTGACCGGCCCCACCGTGGACAGCAAATATGTGCAGGTGATGACCGAGGGCCAGGCTCCGTATTCCTTCTTTGTCTATAAGCAGCTCTATGGCGAGGACGGCCGCCCGATCGAAGGCGCATATGCCGACCTCGACGGCGACGGCGTCATCAACATCAACGACCGCTACTGCTATCACTCCCCCGCCCCCGACTGGATCTTCGGATTCAACACTTCGGTGAGCTGGAAGAAGCTCTCGGTTTCGGCCACCTTCCGCGCCAATGTGGGCAACTATGTCTATAACGCCATGGCCATGAACACCGGCGCCACCGAGACCATGAAATACAGCGCCCCTCAGCTGAGCAACCTGTCCGCATCCTATCTGAAGACCGGTTTCGCCACAAGGCAGTTCTACTCGGACTACTATGTGGAGAACGCCTCCTTCCTCAAGATGGACAACCTCACGGTGAGCTATGACTTCGGCCGCATCCTCCGCGAGAAGATGGGCCTGCAGCTCTCGCTCATGATGCAGAACGTGTTCACGATCACGAAATATACCGGTGTGGACCCGGAAATCTCCAATGGCTTCGACAGCTCGTTCTATCCGCGCCCGCGCATAGTCTCTCTCAGCCTCGGCCTGAACTTCTAAAACCAGAAAAACATGAAAAGATTTCATACATATGCAAGTGTGGCCGCGCTGGGGCTGGTTATGTGCCTCGCCAGCGGCTGCCTGAAGGACCTGGACCAGTATCCCCACACCGACACGACATCCAAGGACGTATATACGAGCGTGGAGAACTATGAGTCCGTGCTTTCCGGCATCTACACCTCGATGATCGTCAACCTCAGCTCCATAGCCGACGACGACCGCTACCAGAACTACACCCGCTGCCTGACCATGTTCCAGGAGTGCTCCGCGGACACGATGGACGACGTGTGGCTCAGCGGTGAGACCATGACCGACGTGAGCTTCCAGCAGTGGAACGCCGGCGACCCCTGGGTCTCCGCCATGTTCTACCACATATATAACATAGTGTCGCTGGCCAACGAGTTCATCCGCAACTCGTCCGAGGACGCCATTTCCGGCTTTTCCGACTCGGACAAGGAGAAGATCCGCAGCTGGAGGGACGAGGCCAGGGGCCTGAGGGCTCTCGCCTATTTCCATGAGCTCGACTTCTTCAACGTGGCTTCCTTCGTCACCGAAGAGAATCCGGTCGGCTCCTATATTCCCGAAGTCTATTCCAGAAAGCAGCTGTTCGAATATGTCGAGAGCGAGCTGAAGGAGCTGGGCGAGTCGCTGCCTTCCCGCAACTATGGCCATTTCACGAAGAGCGCCGCAAACACCCTTCTTGCAAGGCTTTACCTCAATGCGGAGGTCTATACCGGCACCGCCAGATGGGATGACTGCATAGCCGCATGCAACAAGGTGTTCGCCGACGGCTACGACGCCCTGGCCCCGAGCTATGCCAGCCTGTTCAACGCGGACAACGACAAGAGGGACAATGAGATAATCTTTGCCCTCGACTGCGACGCCACCCACACCGTGGCATGGGGAGCCGGCACCTATCTGGTCTGCGCCACCCGTTTCGACAACTATGACGGCCTCACCGAGGACTTCGGCGTGGCTTCCTACTGGAACTGCCTGCGCGCGCGTCCCCAGCTGGTGGACCTCTTCGCCTCCGGCGACTCCAGGGCCATGTTCTGCAGCCGCGACAGGAAGTATTATGCCGAGGCTCCCGAGGATTTCTATGAGGACGAGGGCGACACCGAGTACAAATACCGCGACCGCGACAAGCAGATCAGCAAGCATGACGACGTGACCACCGGCTGGCTCCTGACCAAATGGACCAACCTCACCGACGCCGGCGAAGTGGCTTCCGACACCGGAGTCAGCGGCGCCGAGACCGACTATCCCATGTTCCGTCTGGCCGACGTATATCTGATGGCCGCCGAGGCCGCTCTCCGCGGAGGCTCGGGCGCGCAGAAGACCGCTCTGGAATATGTCAATCTGGTGCGTGAGCGCGCCTATGGCGACACCTCCGGCGACATCGCTTCCGCCGACCTCACCCTGGACTTCATCCTCGACGAGAGGGCCCGTGAGCTCTATTCCGAGGGCGTGAGAAGGACCGACCTCATCCGCTTCGGCAAATACACCTCCGGCTACAGCTGGAACTGGAAGGGCGGAGTCATCGACGGCAAGGACGTGGACAAGAAGTACTGCGTGCTTCCCGTGCCCGAGGCTGAGCTTTCCGCCAATCCCGGCCTTAAGGCCTATAACACCGAGCTTGGTTATTAATATCGCATAGACATGAAAATCAATCGTTTATATATACTTGCAGGCCTTGCCGCACTGGCTGTGGCCGCATGCGCAAAGGACGGCGAGACTCTGACCGTCACCGCACCCGAGGCCGCTGCCGGCCTGACCGCCGACCCGTCGGAGAAGACTCTGCTGCTCTCCGAGAAGAGCAATCTCGGAATGACTTTCTACTGGACCTCCGGCAAAGGCGCCACCGTGAGCAATCCCGCTGCGGCCCTGCCCGACGGACTGGTCACCTCCACCCTCGATTTCTCTCTTTCGGAGAGCTTCGACGGCGCATATTCCTATTCTCTCGACTCTGACGCGTCTTCCGCGCAGTTCACGGTCGAGGAGCTTAACAACATAGTGCTGAGGCTCGGAGTGAGCGAGGAAACGGCCGTGACGGTCTATGTCCGCGTGAGCACTTCCATGGACAAGACCACCGTCCATAGCGGGGCCATCGCAGTGTCGCTGACTCCATATATCAGCGATTCCAGCGCGATGAACATGAAGGACAAGAACTCCGGCGAGTTCTTCGCCACCCTGCACAACTCCTCCGACAACGCCAGCCGCTATGAGGGCTTCGCAGTGACCACCTCCAGCTGGCAGAACTTCTATTTCGTGGCCAACGACGGCACCGCATGGGGCGAAGACTCCGCATGGACCGCGTTCGTGGTCGAGCAGCAGGGCGACAGCGACTGGCGCAACTGCTGGTTCGCAGGCACCACCGGCTGCCAGTATGTGTTCCTTGACACCGCCCTGGGCGAATGGTGGCACATCACCATGCCTTCCGTGACAATCAATGCCGGCGGAGCGGAGTCCACGATGAAGTTCTCCCCTTCCGCAAAGACCTGGACCGGAGTGTTCACCACCTCGGAGGCCAATGTGGCCGTGAAGGTGGGCGGAACCGGAGCGATGTATGACAAGACCGTGGGCACCGACGCTTCGGCGACTCCCATAGACTGGCCTTTCACCTTCGTGGTTTCGGGCAGCTCGTTCAGCCTCGCGCAGGGCGACGCCTCCAGCAACCTCACCGCAGGGGCCGCAGGCACCTATACCCTGACCTTCAATGTGGAGACTCTCGAGATGACACTGGTTTCGGGCGGCGACGCTCCCCAGCCTGTGGCCTATCCCGAAGACCTCTATGCATGGTACTATAAGAAAGAGGCCAGCGACAAGCTCGACAAGGCCACCCTGCTCAACGGCATCTCCGGCGACGAGGGCCACTATCAGGGCTTCCTCTACACTTCGCCCGACTGGAGCGACGAGCAGAGCGGCTTCCGCTTCCTGACCTCCGAGGGCGACGACGCCACCGACTATCACGCAGACTCTGCCGGACAGTATGTGCTGACCGACGGCGAGGGCGGCTGGAACTTCTGGAGCGGCAACACGGGCCTGAACTATGTGACCGTGGACCTCACCTCCATGAGCTGGGCCGAGACCAAGGTGAAGCACATCGCCATAAGCGGCGACTTCAACGACTGGGCCATCTCTGAGTCCGAATTCATGACCTATGACGTGGAGAGCCGCAAGTGGGTGGCTACCTGCAACATAGACAAGATCGAATGGGGCATCAAGTTTGTGCTGGAAGTCGAGGACGGCGACTGGAAGTGGCAGTATGGCGACCCTGAGAACGACGGCACCCTGGAGATGGGCAAGGACGGCTTCAAGCCCGCCGAGACCGGCGTCTATAAGATTGAACTGGACCTGAGCAGCTACGACGCTCCCACATATACGCTTACAAAGCAATAATCGGTTAGTTGGTTTTTTGGGTCGGGCTCCGTTTTCCGGGGCCGGCCCTTTGTAAGCGTTTTTGAAACAGGCTCCGGAATGCGCCGGGGCACATATATACGAAATATGAAGAAAATGTTTTTCAACATGATGATGGCCTCCGCGGCCCTGGTTCTCGCCGCAGGCTGCTCCGAAGTGAATCCGGAGTACACCGCTCCCGAGACTGTGGAGCCGGAGGAGATTGACCGCACCGCCTTCGCCAAGGGCGCCGACATCAGCTGGGTGACCAAGATGGAGAGCGAGGGCATAAAGTTCTATAACGCTGCCGGCGAGGAGACGGAGTGCACCGCCCTGATGAAGCAGATCGGCATGAATTCCATCCGCCTGCGCGTGTGGGTGGACCCCGACGAGGGCTGGAACGGCAAGGGCGACGTGGTGGCCAAGGCTCTGCGCGCGCAGAAGCTGGGCATGAGGATAATGATAGATTTCCACTACAGCGACACCTGGGCCGACCCCGCCAACCAGACTACTCCCGCCGCATGGAAGAGCTATGACATCGAGCATCTCAAGAGCGCGGTGACTGCGCATACGACCGATGTGCTCCAGGCTCTGAAGACTGCCGGAGTGGATGTGGAATGGGTGCAGGTGGGCAACGAGACCCGCGACGGAATGCTCTGGGACCTCGGCCGCGCCACTACCAACCCGCTGAACTACACCGCGCTCAACAATGCCGGCTATGACGCCGCCAAGGCCGTGTATCCCGAGGCCAAGGTGGTGGTGCATCTGGACAACGGCAACGAGTTCTGGTATTATGAGCGCATATTCGGAATCCTGAAGAAGAACGGCGGCAAGTTCGACATCATAGGCATGTCGCTCTATCCGTCTTCGGACTGGAAGTCCGCCACCGAGTCCTGCATCGCCAACATCACCAAGTGCAACCAGACCTATGGCTGCCCTGTGATGATCTGCGAGGTGGGCATGCCCTGGGACGATCCCGAGAACGCGAAGGCCATGCTTTCCCGCCTGATGACCGGCGCCAAGGCCACAGGCTGCTGCGACGGAGTGTTCTACTGGGAGCCCGAGGCCCCGGCAGGCTATAACGGCGGCTATTCGCTGGGCGCATTCGCCGACGGCAAGCCCACCGCGGCTCTCGACGCATTTGCGGAGTAATTCATGACGGGATTCGGCCCTCGATGGCAGGCCGGATTCCGTCGTTTTTGTATATTTCGGTATGAATAAGATATTTACAGCGATATTGGGCGGCCTGCTGGCTGTTTCCGGACTGGCGGCTCAGCCCAGAAGCGAGACTCTGCTGAGGGACTGGGAGTTCCGCAAAGACCACGAGATGAACGCCGCTCAGGGATGGGAGAATGTCCGGGTCCCGCACGACTGGGCCATCTACGGGCCCTTCGACAAGGCCAATGACCTGCAGACGGTCGCCGTGATCCAGAACGGCGAGACTACGCCTTCCGAGAAGACCGGGCGCACGGGCGGCCTGCCCTATATGGGCAAGGGCTGCTACCGCACACGCATAGACATAGACAAAAATGAGGGCCGGCGCTTCGAGCTGCTTTTTGACGGCGCCATGAGCGAGGCTCAGGTCTATGTCAACGGCGAGAAGGTCACCGAATGGCCATATGGCTATAATGCCTTCCACTGCGACATCACTTCCGCGCTGCGCGACGGCTCCAATGAGGTGGCCGTCCTGCTGGAGAACAGGCCGTTTTCTTCGAGATGGTATCCCGGGGCCGGTCTGTTCCGCAAGGTGCGTCTGATCGAGACTTCTGCCGTGCATGTGCCGGTGTGGGGCGTGCGCGTGACGACTCCGCATGTGGAGAAGGACTATGCGAGCATAAGCATAGAAACTGAAATAGAGGGCGCCGGCGAAGGCGAGACTTTTGAGCTCAATACGGTGATTTTCAATTCTGAAGGCGCCGCAGTGGCGTCGCGCTCGGACCTGAGGGCGATATGCCACGGGGAGGCGGCGAGGCAGAACATCACTCTTGAGCGGCCGGCTCTGTGGTCGCCCGAGAGCCCCGCGCTCTACACAGCGGTGACCAGGGTCATGAAGGACGGAAGTGTGGTTGACAGCGTTTCCACACGTTTCGGAGTGCGGACGGTGGAGTTCGTGGCTGACAAGGGCTTTTTCCTCAACGGGGAGAGGCGGGTCATACACGGGGTCTGCCAGCACCATGACCTGGGTCCCCTGGGTGCGGCGGTGAACCGCTCTGCGCTGCGGCATCAGATAGAGATGCTTAAGGAGATGGGCTGCGACGCCATCAGGACTTCGCACAACATGCCGGCCGAGGAGCTGGTGGAGCTGTGCGACGAGATGGGCGTGATGCTCATGGCGGAGACTTTTGACGAGTGGGATGTGGCCAAGTGCGAGAACGGCTATCACCGGTTTTTCAATGACTGGGCCGAGAAGGATGTGGTCAATCTGGTGCGGCATTTCCGCAACAGCCCGTCCGTAATCATGTGGAGCATAGGCAATGAGGTGCCCACGCAGTGGACTCCGGGCGGCTACAGGACGGCGGCCTGGCTCCAGTCCATCTGCCACAGGGAGGACCCCACGAGGGCGGTGACCTGCGGAATGGACCAGTTTGACGCCGTGGTGAACAATGGCTTCGGCGCGCAGGTGGACATCCCGGGATTCAATTATAAGCCGCGCCGCTATGTGGAGGCTTATGGGAAGCTGCCGCAGAACATAATCCTGGGCAGCGAGACGGCTTCTACGGTGAGTTCGCGCGGAGTGTATCATCTGCCTTCGGAGGGCGGGTTTGACTCTCTCATCGGGCCGGACCGGCTGCATGAGGACCATCAGTCTTCGTCCTATGATGTGGAGACCTGTTACTGGTCGAACATTCCGGATGTGGACCTGGCGGCCGACGAGGATTATCCCTGGGTGCCGGGGCAGTTCGTGTGGACGGGCTTTGACTATCTGGGCGAGCCTTCGCCCTATGACACCGACGCGTGGCCCAGCCATTCTTCGGTGTTCGGGACCATAGACCTTGCATCCATTCCGAAGGACCGCTACTGGCTCTACCGCAGCGTCTGGCGCAAGGACGTGCCCACTCTGCATGTGCTGCCGCACTGGACCTGGCCGGGCCATGAGGGCGAGAATGTGCCTGTGGTGGCCTATACTTCTTTCGACCGTGCCGAGCTGTTTGTCAACGGCGTCAGCCAGGGCGTGGTCGAGAAGGGTGAGCCGCAGCCGTTGGCCTCGGACAGCGAGCTGACAAGGCGCTTCCGCCTGATCTGGCCGGATGTGGTCTATGAGCCCGGCGAAATCCGCGTGGTGGCATATGCCGAAGACGGAAGCGTGGCCGCCGAAGAGACGGTGCGCACCGCCGGCAAGGCCTATGCGCTCCGTCTGACCCCCCACACCGGCGTGCTGCAGGCCGACGGCGAAGACCTCTGCTATGTCAACGTGTGCGTAGTGGACCGGGACGGCAATCCCGTGCCCGGTGACAGCCGCGAGGTGAAGGTGAGCGTCGAGGGCGCCGGCTCCTTCAGGGCCATCGCCAACGGCGACCCCACCTGCCTGGAGCCGTTCCACCTGCCCCACATGCACCTCTTCAGCGGCCAGCTCACCGCCATCGTCCAGAGCGCCGAGATTGATGGAGA
>CAZIFT010000029.1:0-19634 GCA_964538395.1 uncultured Muribaculaceae bacterium | reverse complement strand
GCCGCCGCTCTCGACAAAGGGGTCCCCATGCTCAAGGCTGTGTCTATGGAAGGGCTTGAGGCTTATGGACTTAAGCCTGCCGCTGTGAAGAAGCTCAGGGAGTTCTGCGCCATGATTCTCAAGGCGAACTCCGCGCTCGGGACCTCCGACGCCTTCGCCGTGGCCACTGAGCTTTCCGACGACTGCGGGCTCTATGCGTCCTTCAAGATGGAGAATTCGGTGGAGAGCATGTCCCGCGCCGGTAACTTGGAGGAGCTCATGAACAGCGTCAGCGAGTTCGTGGAGAAGAGAAAGAACGACTATGTCGAGGACCTCATGTCCGAGGGCAAGATTTCCGATGTGGACCAGATAAGGGAGGAGGACCTGCCCGTGGTGACTCTCGGGGACTATCTCGAGGACGTGTCGCTGCTCAGCGCGGTGGACAGCACTGACGGCTCCGAGGAGGACGGCGACAACAAGGTGGCTCTGATGACGGTCCATGCGGCCAAGGGTCTGGAATTCCCCTATGTCTATGTGGCCGGCATGGAAGACGGACTTTTCCCTTCCGAGAGCATGACTTCGTCGCCCTCTGACATAGAGGAGGAGCGCCGTCTGTTCTATGTGGCCATCACCAGGGCCAAGACGGTGGTGACGATCTGCTATTGCTCTTCGCGCATGAGAAACGGCCAGACAAAGGAATATCCGGTGAGCCGTTTCGTCAGAGAAATAGATCCGGGCTATCTGGCTGAGCCTCTGGCCGATCCGGAGGATTCGGGCCTGTGCTCGGGCGCCTTCGGGCGGTTCGGGAACGGATTCGCGTCCGGTTCTTCCGACTATGCGTCCGGCGGCAGGGCCTTCCGTCCCGGCGGATTCTTCCGTTCCGGCTCGGCAGGCGGCTTCCGCGGAGGCTCCGCAGGCTCCGGCGGCAGCGCAGGCGGTTCCCGCTATCCTTTCCGGTCGAATTCCGGGGCCGATGCCGGTTCTTCCCGCTATTCCGCCCGTCCGAATTCCGGAAGCGACGCCCGTTCCGCGGCCCAGAGGCCGGCGGCGCGGCCTTCCGCTCCCAGGCCCCGCCCTTCCGACGAGGAGTTCGTCCCCGTGTCCATACTCTCGCTAAGGAAGGACATGCGCATAGAGCATAACCGCTTCGGCTTCGGGACCATACTGGAAATAAGCGGCTCTCCGGCCGACCTCAAGGCCCGCATCGACTTCGACGACTATGGGGAGAAGATCCTTCTTCTCAAGTATGCCAAGATCAGGATGGCCTAGCGCCACGGTCGAAATATTTTCTGACCGGTAAGGAAAAACTTTTACCTTTCCGCAGCCCAACATTACGGAAATGCTTACCTCCCGCATCCGGCGCGAGGCTATATTCGCCGAAAAAAAAGCGATGGGCATTTCATTGAGTAAAAGAATCGGAACGGCCGCGGCCATGTGCCTGGCGGCCGCCGTCTCGCTGTCGTGCGAGAATTTTGGAGCGGGGGAAGAAAAGGGGACTCTGTCCATCCGTTTCGACAAGTCGTCGCTCCCCACAAAGGCCGGTCTGGAGCTTCCGGACCGGGATGATTTTCTTATAAGCGTGAAGGACGGCGGGGGAGAGTCGGTCTTCGACGGCCGCTTCGGGGACATGCCCGAGGACCTTGCGGTGGATCCCGGCACATATGACATATCCGTCAGGAGCCGGACCTTCAAAAAGCCGGAGTTCTCGGCTCCGGTCTTCGGGGACGACCAGAGCGTAATAGTTCCGTCCGGGGGGAGAAAGGACGTGGTGCTCCTGTGCACCCAGATCAATTCCGGCGTGAGGCTGCGCATGGGTTCGGATTTTCTGGAGGCCTATCCCGACGGGGTCCTGTTCCTGAAGTCTTCGGACGGGAAGCTGATGTATTCCCACACCGAGAAGCGCATAGCCTATTTCAATCCGGGCACGGTGTCTCTGACCATGGACAATTCCGGCGAGACGGAGAATCTGCTCACCAGAAGCCTGGAACCCAGGGAGATACTGAGCGTGAAGATTGCCGCCCCGTATGGGAGCGAAGGCGGGTCGGGGAAGATAACGGTCTCTGTGGACACTTCCAGGACGTGGACCGGGGCGGACCTCACCATAGGCGATGACTCTCAGGACGGCGGCGACAGTGAATCGGCCGTGGAGGTGAGCCAGGCGCGGGAGATGGCCGGATCGGAGGGCGTATGGGTGCGCGGCTATATAGTCGGGGCGTTCAAGTCCACCAACCATCCGGTGTTCGAGGCTCCGTTCCCTTCATCGACCAATCTGGTCATAGCCGCGAAGACTTCCGAGACCGACAAGGCCAAGTGTCTTTCGGTCGAGCTTAAGCGCGGGGACATGAGGGATCTGCTCAATCTTGTGGACAACCCGGACAATGAGGGCCGGCGCGTGTTCCTCAAGGGCGATGTCGTCGAGGCCTACTATGGCATCCCCGGCCTCAAGAACATCACCGATTATGAGCTGGAATGAATAAGATGATGTTTTTCCTTGCTATTGTTTCTTGTTTACGAAACATTTCCCGTCTCGAAAGGGGCTATAGCATAACCATTCCCACGATGAGAAGGGTGTTCAGAGCTCTTGGAGTCAAGACCGCAACCATAGATTTGGGAATTGCCGGTAAAGTCGCCCTGTGGTAATCCGATTACCTTTCCGTCTCCGGCCATCTCCTCCGGAGACCATAGGATAAAACAAAGACGACCGATAATCGCTTATCAGTCGTCTTCGTTGTTGATATATGTCAGACCGGATTACTTTGCGAGTTTGGCAAGGCAGGCCTCTACATCCTTCTCGATTCTCTCGGCGGTGTAGTCAGTCTTGGTGAACTTCTCGCCGGTGATGTGCTCATAGAGCTCGATGTAGCGGTCGGTGATGCTGGAGACCACTTCGGGAGTCATCTCGGGAACCTTCTGTCCCTCCTGTCCCTGGAATCCGTTGGCCATGAGCCACTCTCTCACGAACTCCTTGGAAAGCTGCTTCTGCTTCTCGCCCTTTGCAAGCCTCTCGGCATAGCCCTCGGCATAGAAATATCTGGAAGAGTCGGGAGTGTGGATCTCGTCCATGAGGGTGATCTGTCCGTCCTTCTTTCCGAACTCATACTTGGTGTCCACAAGGATGAGCCCCTGCTTGGCGGCTATCTCCGTGCCTCTCTGGAACAGGGCGCGGGTGTATTTCTCAAGCTGCTCGTAGTCCTCGCGGGAAACGAGACCGGAAGCGATGATGTCCTCCTTGGAGATGTCCTCGTCGTGACCCTCGGAAGCCTTGGTGGTGGGGGTGATGATGGGCTCGGGGAACTTCTGGTTCTCAACCATTCCGTCGGGCATCTTCACTCCGCAGATTTCCCTCTTGCCGGCCTTGTACTCTCTCCAGGCATGTCCGGAAAGATAGCCTCTGATGACCATCTCCACCTTGAACGGATCGCACTTGTAGCCGACCGTCACCATGGGATCGGGGACTGCGACCTTCCAGTTGGGAAGGATGTCTGCGGTGGCGTCAAGGAACTTGGCAGCTATCTGGTTGAGCACCTGTCCCTTGTAGGGAATTCCTTCGGGAAGGACCACGTCGAATGCGGAGATTCTGTCCGACACGACCATCACAAGGTACTTGCCCTCGTCATAGACGTCGCGCACCTTTCCGACATATTTCCCTTGCTGACCGGGAAAATGAAAATCTGTCTTTACAATCGCTTTCATATCTTAGGCTTTTATGTTTGTGCCGTTTTTTTGGACGGACAAATTTACGAAATTCATTCGTCAGACAATAATAAAATAGTATATTTGCGCGGAAGACAAATGCGGAATTAGCTCAGTTGGTAGAGCGTTGGCTTCCCAAGCCGAAGGTCGCGGGTCCGAGCCCCGTATTCCGCTCCACACGACCCCGCGCCTCCGACGCGGGATTATTCTTATTTATATGAACCATTTATTCAAACTGGCATTGATGGCCGCGGCCGCGGTCACAATCGCGTCCTGCTCAGGCGGCAAGTACGAGACCGTCGCGGGAGACCCCATGGGGACAAAAATCTACACCCTGGACAACGGACTGAAAGTCTATATGTCCGTAAACAAAGAGATTCCCAGGATTCAGGCTGACATCGCCGTGAGGGTCGGCGGAAAGAACGACCCTTCGGACAACACCGGACTGGCCCACTATCTGGAGCACATCATGTTCAAGGGTACGCCCAGCTTCGGCACCACCGACTTCGAGGCCGAGAAACCCATGCTGGACGAAATCCAGAGGCTCTATGACGTTTACCGCACGAAGACCGACGAGGCCGAGAGAGATTCCATCTATCATCTCATCGACTCCGTGAGCTACGCCGCTTCGAAGATCGCCATCGCCAATGAATATGACAAGCTCATGTCGCTCGTCGGCTCTCAGGGCTCCAACGCCTACACCTCCAACGACGTGACCTGCTATGTGGAGAACATCCCCTCCAACCAGATCGAGAACTGGGCCAAAGTCCAGGCCGACAGGTTCAAGAACATGGTGGTCAGAGGATTCCACACGGAGCTCGAGGCTGTCTATGAGGAGTACAACATGGGTCTCACGAGCGACACCGAGAAGGCTCTGCTCGCCATCGACTCCGTCCAGTTCGCCAACCATCCCTACGGAACCCAGAGCGTCATCGGAACCCAGAGCCATCTGAAGAACCCCGACATCACCGCCATTCTCCGCCAGAAGGAACTCTACTATGTGCCCAATAACTGCGCGATCTGCGTGGCCGGAGACTTCGACCCCGACGAGATGGTGGCCATAATCGAGAAATATTTCGGCGACTGGAAGGCCACCGAGTCCGTTCCCGAAGTGGAGATAAAGGACGAGGCCCCCATCACCAGCCCTGTCGAGAAGGATGTCTATGGCAATGACGCCGAGTTCGTGCTCATGTCATGGAGATATCCCGGCGAGAAGTTCGAGAACAGCGAGGTGTCCGACATCGTGAGTTCAATCCTCTACAACGGAATGGCCGGTCTGCTGGACATCGACCTGAACCAGAAACAGGCCGCTCTCGGAGTCTATGCCGAGAACTATAACAGGACCGACCACGGCGAGCTCCTCATCGAGGGTCTTCCCCAGGACGGCCAGAGCCTCGAAGAGGTCAGAGACCTCATCCTGACCGAGGTGGCCAAGCTCAGGAACGGCGAATTCGACGACGACCTGGTGTCCGCCGCCATAAGCAACTACAAGCTTGCCGAGATGCAGAAGCTCGAGAGCAACAGCAGCAGAGCCAGCGCATTCGTCAACTCCTTCATCGCCAAGCACGACTGGTCCTATGACGTGCACCGTCTCGAGAGGATCGAGGCCCTCACCAAGGACGACATCGTGGCATGGGCCAACGAATATCTCGGCGCCGACAGCTATGTCGCCGCATTCAAGCACATAGGCCCGGATCCTTCCATCCACAAGATCAAGGCTCCGAAGATCACTCCCATCGAGACCAACCGCGACAAGGAAAGCGATTTCCTCAAGGAGTTCAAGCTTGCCGAGGTCGCTCCCATAGAGCCTGTCTTCGTCGATTATGAGAAGGACATGTCCAAGTTTGAGGACAGAGGTATGGAAGTCCTCTATAAGAAGAACACAGTCAATGACATATCCCAGGTTGCGCTGAAGTTCAACAGAGGCCTCGCCGACAATCCCAAGCTCGAGATGGCTCTCTATTATCTCGGATATCTCGGAACTCCCGAGCGCAGCGCCGAGGACATCGCCAAGGAGATGTATTCCCTCGCATGCAGCTATGGCATGAACGTGACCGACAATGAGCTCACCATCACTGTGGCCGGCCTGGACGAGAATATCGGCAAGGCTCTCGCCATCGTCGAGGACCTCATTCTCAACGCCCAGGGCGACGAGGCCGTGCTCGCATCCCTCAAGGAGGACCTTCTCAAGCAGAGGAGCGACAACAAGCTGAACATGGACGCCTGCTATTCCGCTCTTGAGAAGTATATCAACTATGGCCCGAACTATGTCAAGAAGGTCAATCTGAGCAACGAGGGTCTTGCCGCCGCAACTTCGGACGAGCTTCTCGGCTCCGTGAGGATGCTGCTCAACACCTGCGCTCACACCATCCTGTACTATGGACCTGAGAGCGAGGAAGATGTGAAGACTCTTCTCGCCGACAACCACAAGGTGGCCGACAGCCCCGTGAAGCTGGCCAAGAACATAAGCCCCAGAATGGTCACGGAGACTCCGCAGACCTATATCGTGAACTATGACGCCCGTCAGTTCAACTATGTCCAGTATTCCGACCGCGGTGAGAAGTATGACCCCGCCGAGGATGCCAAGCTGACCCTCTTCAATGAATATTTCGGAGCCGGCATGAACACGATCGTGTTCCAGGAGATGAGAGAGTCCAGGGCACTGGCCTATAGCGCCAAGGCACGCCTGACCTTCCCCGCCAACGAGTTCGACGACTACACGTTCTACGCCTACATCGGTTCCCAGAACGACAAGCTCGCGAAGGCCGTGACCGCATTTGACGAGATCATCAACGACATGCCTCAGGTGGACAAGAACTTCGACATAGCCAAGGCTTCTCTCGACTCGAAGCTCCGCACCACCAGGGTTACCGGCGCCGCAGTGCTTTCAAGCTATCTTGCAGCCCGCGAGCTGGGCATCTCGGAGCCCAGGGAGAAGGGCATCTTCGAGAATCTCGGAGCGCTCACCATGGACGACCTCGTGAAGACTCAGGAGAAGTGGATCAAGGGCAGAACCTATACCTATGGCATCGTGGGTGACACCAGAGACCTTGACATGAACTTCCTCAAGTCTCTCGGACCCGTCAAGGTCCTTTCCCTCGAAGAAGTGTTCGGCTACTAGTCCGGAACTGATACATAAATAGCGAAGACGACTGATAAGCGATTATCGGTCGTCTTTGTTTTATCCTATGGTCTCCGGAGGAGATGGCCGGAGACGGAAGCTGGATGATACAAAAAAAGGATGACTAAAAAATTAGTCATCCTTTTGGCGGTAGGGACGATCGGGCTCGAACCGATGACCTCTTCAATGTGACTGAAGCGCTCTAAACCGACTGAGCTACGCCCCTGTTTTCGGTCCGTCTGCCGGAAAAGCCTCCGGCGGCGAAATCCCCCGGTTTCAGGGATTTTTTCAAACCGGGCGTAAAGGTATGAAGAATTTTTCGGAAAACAAAAAAACCTGACACACCAAAGGCAACTTTACGCTAACTTTGTCCGGATAGCCCCTGAAAAAGGCTCTTTAACCATCTCGCATGAACGACGAATTGAACCTGGTCCACGACCTCGCGGTCATATTGATATCGGCGGGCGTCTTCACCATAATATCCAAAGCTCTCAAACAGCCCCTGGTCCTCGGCTACATAGTGGCCGGCTTCCTGGTCGGCCCCAACGTGTCCTTCTTCCCCGGAATCAGCAGCGCCGAATCGGTGAGCCAGTGGTCCGAGCTGGGAATCATATTCCTGCTCTTCGGCCTCGGCCTGGAATTCAGCTTCAAGAAGCTGCTCAAGGTCGGCAGCGCCGCGCTGATCATGGCCGGATGCCAGTTTCTGGGAATGATGGCCCTGGGCATAATGCTGGCCCAGGCCATGGGGTGGTCCACGATGGAAAGCATCTTCCTCGGCGGAATGCTGTCGATGTCCTCCACCGCCATAGTCATCAAGGCCTATGACGACCTGAACCTGAAAAAGGCCCCGTATGCGCCCACCGTGTTCGGCACCCTCGTGGTGCAGGACCTCATAGCCATACTTCTCATGGTGATACTCTCCACCATGGCCGTGTCCAACAGCTTCTCCGGGCTGGAACTGCTCAAGGGAATAGGCAAGCTGATATTCTTCATAATCCTGTGGTTCCTCGTGGGCATAGACGTGATTCCCACCCTGCTGCAGAAGGCCAAGAAATACATGAACGACGAGATCCTGCTCATAATCAGCGTGGGAATGTGCTTCGGCATGGTCATGATAGCCAATGCGGTGGGCTTCTCCTCGGCTCTGGGCGCCTTCGTCATGGGCTCCATACTCTCCGAGACCGTGGAGGGCGAGAAGATCATGAGCCTCGTGGGGAGCATCAAAAACCTGTTCAGCGCCGTGTTCTTCGTGTCAGTGGGCATGATGCTGGACCCGTCCGTGGTGGCGGAACACTGGTGCATGGTGCTGGTAATCACCATTCTGGCCCTTGTGGGAATGTCCTTCTTCTCCGGCTCCGGAGCCCTGCTCTCAGGAAAAGGAATCAACTATGCCGTGAGCTGCGGCTTCTCCATGGCCCAGGTGGGAGAGTTCTCCTTCATCCTGGCCGGACTCGGAGTGTCGCTCGGAGTCATGAGCGACTTCATCTATCCTGTGATAATAGCGGTGTCGGTCATCACGACCTTCATCACCCCATATATGATCAAGCTGGCCCCGCACTTCGCCGCGCTCCTGCATAAGAGGCTGCCCGAGAGAATAGTGGAGCGGCTGGATTCGGCCGGAGAAGAAAGCGCCGGAGACGACGGCGGCCGCGGCGAGGTGAAAGGCTATGTGAGGTCGCAGCTGGTGAGGGTCGGGCTCTATGGCGTGGTGGCCATAGCCATACTTCTGGGCTCCAACCTGGTCCTCGGAAAAGTCGTGGACGCCGTGCTCCCGGACATCTCCGAAGGAGTCTCCGAGGCGATAGTCGCGGCCATAACCCTGATAGCCATGATACCCTTCCTCATGCTCATGGTCACCCAGAACCAGTCCATGCGCAAGACCTCGCACGAGCTGCTCAGGACCCACCGGGTGAGCGTATGGCTGCTGCTGAGCATAGACCTGATGAAGATGGCCGTGGCCATAGTGTTCATCTTCATGGTGCTGGCGTCGCATTTCAACATCAAGGCATGGCAGGCCCTGCTGATCGTCATCGCGGCCAGCGCGCTGTTCTTTTTCTTCATACGCAGCATGTATCACAAGATCAGCCGCATAGAGGCCCGCTTCATGCAGAACCTCAACAAAAAGGAAGACCTCCAGCGGCAGAAGACACCCGTGGCTACTTCGGTCAGCGACAACCTTTCCAGATATGACGTGAGCTCTGCTACGGTGGAGGTGTCTCCGGACTATCCGCACATAGGCCAGAAGCTCAGCGAGCTGGAGATAAGGAAAAACACCGGCGTCAACATAATAAAGATCAGCCGCGGCTCCCGCAACATAGAGCTGCCTTCCGGCGACGAGCGGATCTATCCCCATGACCGGCTTCTGGCGGTGGGCACCTCCGGGCAGCTGGCCCGCTTCGAGGAGGCCATGAGCCTCAGAGCTTCCGCCGGGCCGTCTTCCGGCTCCGAATTCTCGCTGGAGAAGATAGTGCTGGATGCGACATCGGAGTTCATCGGCAAGTCCGTCAGGGAACTGAATCTCAGGCCTTCGGGCCAGATGGTGATAAGCGTTGCGCGCGGCGGCGAGACCGTCACCAACCCGGCTCCCGACTTCGTGTTCAGGGAGGGCGACCTCGTGTGGACGGCGCATGTGGACTGACGGGCATGACAAAATGGCTCCCCGGAGCCGCACGCACGGAATTTGAATGTGAATCGGAAAATTTTTAAGGCAATGGACAAGAACAATATACCCGTTTTGCTTCTGACCGGTTATCTCGGAAGCGGCAAGACCACTCTGGTCAACAGGATACTCTCCAACAGGAGGGGTATCAAATTCGCAGTCATAGTCAATGACATAGGCGAGGTGAACATAGACGCCGACCTCATCCAGAAAGGCGGAGTGGTGGGAAAGAAGGACGACAGCCTGGTCGCCCTGCAGAACGGCTGCATCTGCTGCACCCTCAAGATGGACCTGGTGGAGCAGCTCTCCGATATCGCCCGCACCGGAAAGTTCGACTACATAGTGATCGAGGCCAGCGGCATATGCGAGCCCGCCCCCATAGCCCAGACCATATGCTCGATTCCCCAGCTGGGACCCAAATATGTGACCGGGCATATGCCCGTGCTGGACTGCATAGTGACGGTGGTGGACGCCCTCAGGATGCAGAGCGAGTTTGCCTGCGGAGACGCCCTCAAGAAGGAGAATATCGATGACGAGGACCTCGAGAACCTGGTCATCCAGCAGATCGAGTTCTGCAACATAGTCGTCCTGAACAAGGTCTCCGAGGTCAAGCCCGAGGAGCTGGACCGCATACGCAAGATTGTCAGGGCCCTGCAGCCCAAGGCGGAGATAATCGAGTGCGACTGGGGCGATGTGGATTTCGACAAGATCCTCCACACCGGAATGTTCGATTTCGAGAAGGTGGCCACTTCGGCCGCATGGATAGACGCCATCGAGGGGGACGGCAAGGCCGAAGAGGAGGCCGACCACGAAGGCGGCGAGGTGGAGGAATACAACATAGGCACCTTCGTCTATTACCGCCGTCCGGCCCTGGACATCAATCTGTTCGACCGCCTGGTGGCCAAGAACTGGCCCAAGAGCATCATCCGCGCCAAGGGCATATGCTGGTTCGCCGACGAGCCCGACAAGTGCTATGTCTTCGAGCAGGCCGGAGTGCAGAAGTCGCTCAAGGACGCCGGCTACTGGTATGCGACCATGCCGGAGGACAAGCTGAAGGCTATGCTGGCCAGCGAGCCCGGTCTGCGCCGCGACTGGGACGAGACCTATGGCGACAGAATGGTGAAGATAGTCTTCATCGGCCAGAATCTGGACAAGAAGGCCATCGCCGAGGCTATGGACAAATGCCTCGAGCAGCCGCTGATGATGTAGTCCGGATTAGACGCCGCTAAAATTTCTGGCCATATACGCTGGCGCGGAGAAAGTCGCGGAAGCGGGACATGTCGCTGAAGGCGTCCTGTTCTTCGGGAGAAATTATGGGGCCGATGCCTATTCTCGGGCATTGGCCTTTTTTGTTCATCACCTCGGTGGGCAGCCTCAGAATCCGGATTTTCCAGCTGAGCAGGCCCAGAAGATAGTAGAAGTCCGAATTGCGGTCGAAAAAGCGGACGGGAACCACCGGCACCCTGGCCTTCTTGATTATGCGGACTATGTCCATCTGCCACTCCCTGTCGCTGATGCTCAGGTCCCTGAGATGGAGGTCGGACACGGCGCCGGAGGGGAAGAACCCCACTGGACGGCCCTCCCGCAGAGTCTGCAGCACCTCTTTCACCCCGTGGATGTTGGCGGCGGTCACTCCGGGCCCCCTGTCGCCGGTGACGGGATTCACGCTTATCAGGCTGGGCGTCAGGGCCTCTATGACGGTGAGGAACTGATTGACCATGACCTTGAAACCCTCCCGCCGCCTGCCTATCAGGTCTATGAGCATAAGCCCGTCCAGAGCGCCGTAGGGATGGTTGCTTATGGTTATGAACGGGCCGTCCGGCAGCCGCTCCAGATTCTCTCCGCCGGTGATGCGGCAGCGGATGTTCTCCTCTTTCAGGAAAGCCGTGGCGAAGGCGGCGCCCCGGTTGCCGCAGATCTGGTCATAAAGGTCCGAGACATCGTCTATGTTCAGGCAATGCCTCAGAAACCGTATGAGCCCCGTCCTGCCTTTCAGCGCCGGGACGGACTTTTCTATTTCGCTGACCGAGAGAAGCGGCATGGCTCACCGGTTCTTCTTCAGCGGGTCAGCCTTGGCATAGGCCCGGGCGTCGCTGATTATGTTCGAGAAGTAGATTGCCGCCAGACTCAGGAGAATTACTGTTCCAGCCACATCCAGAGCCTTGAGTTCCAGCGTGTTGCCTGCGACGGTCACGCTCGTCGCGAATTCTCTCAGCGGGCGGACCAGTATGAAGCAGGTGTTCAGGATTATGGCTATGATGCGGAACTCGGTGGGCCCGAGCTTGGCATAGGTCAGCTTGAACTCGCCCTTGAGGTGGGTGTTAGTGAGCACGTTGAGAGTCAGCAGCAGATAGAAGATGAAAATCAGCATGGCCAGGTCGAAGCGCATCAGGGCCGAAAGGCCTATGCCGCCGAACATCAGGAACTCGTTGATGCAGTCCATGGTGTGGTCTATGTAGAAGCCATAGACCGGCCTCTGGGTGTTGCGGTATCTGGCCAGATTGCCGTCCAGCGAGTCGCCGTACCAGTTGATGACGAAGCCCAGCGACGCCAGCCAGAGCCAGCCTATGTCGCGGCTTGAGAGAATGTAGCCTATGGCTATGACCACGGACCCCAGCGTGCCGATCATCGTGAGAAAGTCGGAAGTGACCCAGGCGGGCTGACGCGCGGCCAGCCAGACCAGCACACGGTGCTCCGCTCCGTTCAGGATGGAGGTCTGTATCCGTTTTGCCTGTTTTCCCGTTTCCATATGCCTATATTTGTCTGTTATAGATTCTTGCCCTCTTGATGAGCTCGTGGTCCAGCTTGTTCCAGAGATTCTGCACGCTTATGTTGCGTTCCAGCTCGCGGGTGCTCTCCAGATACTTGATCCCGTGCTTCTTGAAGCCCCTCAGCATCTTGTCCATGATCATGGCCGTGACGCCTTTCTCCTTATACTTGTCGCCGACGGCTATCAGCAGGGCGTCGGCGGTGTCGTTGTGTCTGAGGGCGCGCAGCAGCTCTATGAAGCCGAAGGGGAAAAGATGGCCCTTGACCTTCTGGATGGCCTTCGACAGGGAGGGAAGGCAGACTCCGAAGGCCACCACCTGGTTGTCGCCGTCCAGGATTATGGACACATAGTCGAAGTTGAGCCTGCTGATGAACTGCCGCTTGAGGTCTTCCCACTGGGCCGGGGTGAGCTCCGAATAGCCGTGGATTCCGGAATATGCCTCGTTCAGGACCCGATAGACTCCGTCCAGATAGGGTGCGGCGTCTTTGCGTCCGCGCCGGATGGGGGCTTCGTGCAGGCCGTATCTTTCGGCGATGAGCCTGGCGCCGCGGGCATATTTCTCGCTGTCCTGCGGGATGGTCACCAGATATTCCACATAGTCCTCGGCCCTGGTGTAGCCGCGCTCCAGGATGCGGGGCTCATAGTAGGGCGCGTTGTATTTGCCATAGGCCGTGGGAATCTTGTCGAAGCCGTCCACCAGCACTCCGGCCACGTCGAATTCGAGGAAGCCGGTGGGGCCCTCGACTATCTCCATGCCCTTTTCCCGGGCATAGGCCTCCACCGTCTCGAAAAGCCGGTCCACGACCTCCTGCGAGTCGATGAAGTCAATCCAGCCGAAGCGGCAGAATTTCTTGCCGACCTTTTCGTTGTATTTATGGTTGATTATGCCGGCTATCCGGCCCACGGTCTTTCCCTTTTCGTCCAGCGCCAGCCAGTATTTGCCCTCGCACACTTCGAAGGCCTTGTTCTTGCCGGGGCTGAGCGTGTCCATGTCTGCGCCCACGAGCTGGGGGACGTAGTACTTTTCTTTCCGGTAAAGCACGTTCGGAAATCTTGCGAAACGCCGCAAATCCTTCAATGACTTCACCTCTCTGATGATAACTGTCATTGGTTCAGTGTCATTAGCTTTCCCTTTCTCCCGCGGCCTCCGGCGGCGGCTGGCAGGTGTCCCGGCCTTTTCGCTTCCCGGGACTTTTGGGCCGGCCGTCCGTGCGGGAAAATCCGGGTGACCTAAAGATAGTAAAAAGTTGGTTCGGTGTGCGGCCGGGGCCCGTCTTTTTTTGCGGGGAAGGGGAGCCGGAGGGGCGACATTTCCTGCCGATATTGCTTATATTTGTCCAGATATACGATTGAGATGGCGACTATAGGCATATTCGATTCCGGACTCGGAGGGCTGTCGGTCCTCAGGGCCTGCGCGGCCGTGCTTCCCGGCGAGAGGTATATCTATTTCGCCGACAGCGCGCATTGTCCGTATGGGGAGAAGAGCGCCGCATATATCCGTGAGCGAAGCGCCGAAATCGCCGATTTCCTGATCGGAAGGGGTGCGGACATTATCGTGGTGGCCTGCAACACCGCCACCGCTGCGGCCATAGCCTTCCTGAGGGAGCGCTATTCTGACAGATCGTCCGACGAGGTGCGCGAACGGGTGCTGTCGCTGAGCGGCGGCCGGCGGGACCATGTGATGTTCATCGGCATGGAGCCTGCGGTGAAGCCCGCTGCGCTCGGCACGGCCACCGGAGTGATCGGGGTCCTGGCCACGGCCGGCACTCTCAGAGGCTCGAAATATCTGAACACAAAGGGCAATTACTCAGGCAATTGCAGAATATGCGAGAAGGTGGGCGAGGGCTTTGTCCAGCTGGTGGAAAGCGGCAGGACGAGCGGCCCCGAAGCCGAGGAGACCGTGCGCAGGTCGCTGGAGCCGCTGCTGCGCGAGGGCGCGGACATCATAGTCCTGGGCTGCACGCATTATCCGTTTCTGCTCGGACCTATGCGCAAGATTGCCGGAGAGGGCATCCGTTTCATAGACCCTGCACCGGCCGTCGCCAGGCATCTGGCCGATGTTCTTGAAGAAGAGGGGATTCCCCTTCGCGGCGTGCGCCTTGACAGCGGCGAACGCCACCCCGAAAGCGCCAGCTGCACTGCCAACGGCCTTCCTGAGCCTGCCCCCGCTCCCGCTGCCGCCCGGCCCGTTCCCGACGTCGAACTGAACTCCTCCGGCGACCCCTCCTCCCTCCGCAAAATGTTCTCTGCGATTTTTTAGGTCTTTACCTCCGGCGAAGGCCGAGGATGAGGTCGTGGAGATTGACGCTGAGGCGGAAGGTCTCCTGGTTGCCGAGCAGGCCGTCGCCGCCGAAGTGGAAGACGACCGCGGCGCCCAGATTCACTCCGGGGCATATCTCCGGCATCCACGACAGCTCGGCCCTGTCATAGAAATGAGAATCGCCGGAGCCGTCGCTGTTCAGACGGAAAAACTGGTCTCCGAAGTAAAGGCGCTCGCCATAGAGGATTCCGCCCTCGTCCGTCTTTGCGAAATATGGCATTATGTCTTTGCCGGCATAGAGGCTGTTGGTCAGGCCGAAACCCCATTTGCGCAGCTCCACGGTCAGTTCCGCGAGCCCCGAGGCCTCGAAGCCGGTGTCAAGCCTCCGGTCCTGCTGCAGCGACTGCAGCCAGCCGGCCCTGACATGGAACTTGCTGAAAAACCAGCGGGTCGCCCCGGTCAGGTCCACCCGCACATAGGGCTCGGCCAGAATGTTGTCCACCACGCCCTTGACCACCTCCGAGTTGGCGAAATGCACGCCATAGCCATTGTAGCCTATGCGCCATATGCCGAAATCTTTGTGGCCGGCGCTCATTATCATGAACTGCTCCCTGGTGTCCGCTCCGGCCCCGATCTTTCCGTTCCAGTCGCAGGCGAACTCCAGCGCGGCGTCCGGGCGGCTCCATCTGAACAGGGCGCCCTCCATGTTGTTGTCATACCAGCGGCTCTTCTCCGAGAAGAATGCCGTGGACCACTCCTCCCCGGACATGCTCTTGGGGAAGATTCCGGCGGTCATCTCCAGGGAGCCGCCTTTGCGGAGGCTCTGACGGAATGAGTACCAGAACTTCAGCTCGTGGAAAAGCTCGCCGTTGACGGCGGACGGGTCGCCGAAATCCTTCATCACGTCTATGGCCGCCATTATCCGGTGGGTCTGTCCGTGTCCGGCGCCGATCTGAAGTCCTATGGCGGGGGTGAGCCTGGCGCCGAAGATGGTCTCCGAAGTCTGGAAACCGCTCACGTCATATTCCCGGTTGTCGAAATTCATCGCGAAATCCGCGTCATATACGAATTTCACCGCATCTCTCAGCTCCTGCGGATAGGGTTCGGGATTCTGATAGGGACGGTGTTGGGCTCCGGCAAGGGCCGGGATGAGGAGGGCGGCGGCTGCCGCGGCTATTTTGAGGGACATCGCTGTCATAGTTTTGGAATCAGGCCGCCTTTTCCGGAAAGCGGTCTGCAAAATTACTTAAATTCAGACACGCCGCAAGACCAAGAAAGACGGACAGTGGTTCTGCGGCGGCTTCGGCATAGAGTTCAAAAAGTTGTAATTTTGCGCGCCAGAAGCTGTTTTGGACATATGAAAGTAAGATTCACTATAAAATACTGGACCGAGTGGGGCGACAGCCTGTGCCTCATTCTCGGCGACAAAAAATACCCGATGGAATGGGGTGACGGCGGAATGTGGCACGTCACCGTGAGCAACTGCAATGCGGCCGCCCTCAAGGACTATGGCTATGTAGTCATGCGCGATGGGCTTATCTGGCGCACCGAATGGAAGCGCCACAGTTCCAGACTTGCCAAAACCATTGAGGACCAATGGATTGACTGCCCTGTTGCGGGCTGCCCCTTCCCCCGTGAGCATCAGGCCGCGATGTTTGACCGTCCGGGCTTCAGGGGCGCCGGCACGGCCGTGCCCGTGTTCTCTCTCCGGAGCGGGGACGACTTCGGAGTCGGGGAATTCCATGACCTGCACGCCCTTATCGACTGGGCGGCGGCCACAGGGCAGTGCGTGATCCAGCTGCTGCCGGTCAACGACACCACCCGCAAGGGAGACTGGAAGGATTCTTATCCCTACAGCCCTGTGTCGTCGTTTGCGCTGCACCCGATGTATATGCATCTGCAGAGCATCGGAATCAAGGCGAATGCTGAATTCAGGAGGCAGCAGGAGGCTCTCAACTCCCTTCCGGAGATTGACTGGCCGAAGGTGTTCAAGGCCAAGATGAAATATATCCGCCAGGCTTTCGAGCAGCGCGGTGAGAAGGATATGCAGACCGCGGGCTACAAGGCTTTCGTCAGGGAGAACGCTGGCTGGCTCGACGAATATGCCCAGTTCTGCGCCATGCGCGATTCGCTGGAGGCCGACTATTACCGCTGGATGCAGTGGCATCTGGACAAGCAGTTCTATGCCGAGGCGAAGTATGCCCGCAGCAGGGGAGTGTCGCTGAAGGGCGACCTGCCCATCGGAGTGAGCTCCGACAGCGCCGAGGCCTATTGGCATCCGGAGCTGTTCAATCTCGATTCCACTGCCGGAGCGCCGCCCGACTATTTCAGCAGGGACGGCCAGAACTGGGGCTTCCCGACCTATGACTGGGACGCCATGGCCGAGGACGACTATGCGTGGTGGAAGTCGCGCCTGCGCAAGATGTCGAGATATTTCGACGCCTTCCGCATCGACCATATACTCGGATTTTTCCGTATCTGGGAGATTCCGGCCGACAAGTGGAGCGGTCTCGACGGGCATTTCAATCCCGCCCTGCCATATTCCGCGGAGGAGATAGGGCGGATGGGGCTGCCTCTGGAGGGGCTCTTCCACGAGGACCCGAGGCATCCCGGGATGTATCAGCCGCTGATCTGTCCCGACTCGCAGCGGCTTCCGCAGTGGCAGCAGGAGAGGTTCGGCGCGCTCTACAATGACTTTTTCTACCACCGCCACGAGGAGTTCTGGCGCCGCAACGCCGAGAAGAAGCTTCCGGAGCTGCTCAGTGCCACGGGAATGCTTGCCTGCGGCGAGGACCTGGGGATGGTGCCGGGATGTGTGCCGGGAGTGATGGACCATGAGAAGATACTTTCGCTCAAGATGCGCGGAATGCAGAACGAGGGGGAGTGGAACGCTCTCAGCGTCTGCGCGACTTCGAGCCACGACATGGAGACTCTGCGCATGCAGTGTGACCATGACCCGGAGCCGGGGGAGGTGCGCGGTATGCTGTGGGAGTTTCTGTCGTCGCCTTCCATGCTGGCGATATTCCCCATTCAGGACTGGCTTGCCCTCGACGCTTCGCTCCGCCGGCCGGAAAGAGACGAGGAGAGGATCAATCAGCCGGCCGACCCTCAGCACCACTGGCGATTCCGCCTGCACATAGACCTGGCCCGTCTCGCCGATGCGTCTTCGCTCAACGACACCGTCTGCGGCCTGATCAGGGACAGCGGACGACATGACACCGTTTAGAGATTCCCGGGGTTGCCCCCGGGAATCTTTCTTTAAGTGACCAACTTATTTTTTTCATCAGCACCAAAAATCAAATAAGAGATGTAAATTTGTAACAGAATCGAAATAAAATCTTAACACAGACTCATAATGGGAGCGACTGCGATCCTTTCTGCAATTCTCATTCTCTTGGCCGGGATAGGCATCTTTCTGATTGCCTGTCAGATGATGAGCTCAAACCTCGAATCCGCCAGCTCTGACAAACTCAAGGCGCTTTTCGCCAAGGCATCGGGCAGCAAGCTGCTGGGAGTGGGCATAGGAACGCTCGGAACGGCGGTCATCCAGAGCTCGGGAGCGACGACGGTGATGACCATAGGATTCGTCAACGCAGGAATAATCTCTCTCACGCAGGCGGCCACGATCATCTATGGCGCCAATATCGGAACCACGGTCACGGCGCAGATAGTCGCCCTGGGAATGTTCGGCAGCAATGCCCTTTCCACCACGGTCATCTTCTCGGCTTTCGCCGGCATCGGCGCATTCATCAGTCTGTTTTCCAAAAAAGACAATACAAAGACCCTCGGAGGCGTGCTTACCGGTTTCGGTATGCTCTTCGTGGGCCTTTCTCTTATGAGCGAATCCATGTCGGACTTCGCGGCGCTTGACGGGGTGAAGACTTTCCTGGCGGGGATAAGCAATCCGATTCTGCTGGTGATTCTGGGTGCGGTGTTCACCGCCATAATACAGAGCTCGTCGGTCATGACTTCCATAGCCCTCGCGATGGTGGTGACCGGTCTCATAGACCTCGACCAGGGAATATATCTGACCATGGGTTCGAACATAGGCTCCTGCGTGGTGGCCGTGATAGCGGGAATAACCGGCAGCGACAATGCCAAGCGCACGGCTCTCATGCATCTGATATTCAACTGCACCGGCGTGGTGATCTTTCTTTTCGCGGCGCTGCTGATGAATCTGTTTACCGGCGGGTCGGTGTCGTTCGGAACTCTGTTCGCGGCCGTGTTCCCCGGAGTGCCGCAGACCCAGCTGGCCATGTTCCACACTTTCTTCAACATAGCGACGGTGGCGGTGATGCTGCCTCTGACGGGAATGCTGGTGAATCTGGTGGTCAGGATGATTCCGGACAAAAAGAAGCCCGCGGAGCATGCGGAGAGCGGTTTTCATCTTCATTATGTCGATGACAACATGCTCAAGACTCCTCCTGTGGCCGTGCAGCAGACCAAGCGGGAGATTGAGCGCATGGCGGGGCTTGCGATGGACAATTTCGACCGTTCGCTGTATATAGTCACGACTCTGGATTTTTCGGGCCGGCAGGTGTTCAAGAACACCGAGAAGGAGCTTAATTTCATAAACAGTTCGCTGGTGGATTTCGTGGTGCGTCTGTCGGAGATGAGCGGACTGAGCGAGAAGGACCGTGTCTATCTGACGACCACTTTCCGCTCTGTCAGGGACATAGAGCGAATCGGCGACTATGCCGAGAACATAGTGGAATATGCGGACAATCTCACGGAGGACAGCCAGCGCTTTTCGCCGGACGCCATAGGGGAGATTTCGCGGCTCAAGGATCTTGTGCATGAGCTTTACGAGAAGGTGATGTGGGCCTATGACAGGGAGGATCTTGAGGAGCTGAAGGAGGCGAATCTGGTCGAGGACCAGATCGACGATTTCACCAAGGCTATGGAGGACAATCACATAAAGAGGCTGACTGAGGGCGTGTGCACTCCGGAGACCGGCGCGCAGTATCTTTCGCTGTCTTCCAACATAGAGCGTATCGCCGACCATCTCATCAATGTCGGCAAGACCATCAGAAGCCTGCGGTTCTGACCTGCCGCCGCATCCGCATCAGGTACTTGGCGGCTTCTGCAAAAATCGGCGGCCTGGCTTGCAAAGTCAAATTTTAGCCGTATATTTGCAGTCCAATTGTCGGGA
>CAZIFT010000028.1:0-20309 GCA_964538395.1 uncultured Muribaculaceae bacterium | reverse complement strand
GCGGGCCCCTCGACGCTTCGACAAGCTCAGCGACCGCAGGCTCGGGGACCGCAGTATGGCATGTGGCAAGGCGGTCCGGCGGTCCGCCCCCGGTGGGACTGGCGGACAACATCTTCATCCTCCTAAAAGTACACCGGAGCGAAGCGACAAGCGGGCTTCTGCCCGCCGGCCGGAGGCCGCTTGCCCCCTGACAGGGGGCTGCCGACGGGTCGGCAGGGGGTTAAGATGGCGGCAGCTCTTTTTTATGTGGCCCGGCCACATAAAAAAGAGCTGCCAGGATTTTCCTGGCAGCTCAATTCGTATAGCCTGATGGCCTAAGCTTATGCGAGTCTCTTTTCGAGGTTCACGCGGATAGCCTTGAGGAAGTCAAGAGAGTTCTTGACGACAGGGGTGACACCCTCCATGAGGTTTGCAAGGTCCTTGGTGACGATACCTGCGTTGAGAGTATCGAAGCAAGCGGCCTCGAGCTGATTTGCATAGTTGATGAGCTCCGGAAGGTTATCCATCTCACCTCTCTTGCGGAATGCGCCGCTCCATGCGAAGATGGTAGCCATAGGGTTGGTGGAAGTCTCTTCTCCCTTGAGGTACTTGTAGTAGTGACGGGTAACGGTGCCGTGAGCGGCCTCGTACTCATATTTTCCGTCAGGGCTGACAAGCACGGAAGTCATCATTGCGAGAGAACCGAAGGCTGTGGAGACCATGTCGCTCATCACATCACCGTCATAGTTCTTGCAGGCCCAGATGAATCCGCCCTCGCTGCGGACGACACGTGCGACAGCGTCGTCGATGAGAGTGTAGAAATACTCGATGCCAGCCTTCTCGAAAGCCTCCTTGTAGTCAGCCTCGAACACTTCCTGGAAGATAGCCTTGAAACGGCCGTCATACTTCTTGGAGATGGTGTCCTTGGTTGCGAACCACACGGTCTGCTTGGTGTCAAGAGCATACTTGAAGCAAGAGTGTGCGAAAGAACGGATAGAAGAATCGAGGTTGTGCATACCCTGGATCACGCCGGGGCCCTTGAAGGTGTGGATGATCTGCTCCTCCTTCTTGCCGCTCTCGCCTTCGAAGACAAGCTTTGCGACACCGGGCTCGGTAGCCTGGATCTCAACATCCCTGTAAACGTCGCCATAGGCGTGACGGGCGATGGTGATAGGTTTCTTCCAGAACTTCACAGCGGGGTGGATCGAAGGAAGGGTGATAGGTGTGCGGAACACGGTTCCGTCGAGCATGGCACGGATGGTTCCGTTCGGGCTCTTCCACATCTCATGGAGCTTGTACTCGCTCATACGCTGCACGTTAGGAGTGATGGTAGCGCACTTGACGGCGACACCATACTTCTTGGTGGCGTTGGCGGAGTCAACGGTAACCTGGTCGGAAGTCTGGTCACGATAGACAAGACCGAGGTCATAGTACTCGGATTTGAGGTCAACGAAAGGCAGGATGAGCTCATCCTTGATCATTTTCCAAATGATCCTTGTCATCTCATCACCGTCCATCTCCACGAGGGGAGTGGTCATCTGAATTTTTTTCATGATGTTTTTTTATTTGTTTGTTATAACTTTTGTTCTTCTTACTTGCTTCTCTGAGCTGCGTAGTAGTTGATCAGGCAGCCGTCTGCAAGAATTTCCCTTTCCTCGGAAGTGAGGTTCTGGAAGTAGAGGTGGATGTCCTGGACACCGTGCTTTGCGCTGATGACCTTGGCGTCGATCTCCTCCTTGCCCTCGAGGATGGCCTTGCGGATGCCAGCGACATACACGAAGTCACCGGGCTCATACTCGAAAGGAGTCTCCTTTGCGATGGTGAAAGGAACGATACCCCAGTTGATGCAGTTGCTGCGATAACGCTTGGTAGCGTACTCATAGCAGATGTTGGCGTCGCCGCCGAGCACCTTCTGGCAGGAAGCGGCCTGCTCACGGGCGGAACCGTCACCGGGCTTGTTGGCGAACACGCAGGAACCGAGAGAAGTGTTCTCAGCCTTTGCGCCCACCTTTGCGAGAGCGTCGGCAAGATGCTGGGAAACCTTTCCGTCGCGGCGCTCGTGATCCTCGGCCTGGACCTTCTTGCTGTGTCCTACATACTCAGGAACACGGCGGGAAAGTGCGAACTCGGAGAGCTTGAGCGGGTTGGAACGGTAGCTGGAAGTCTCACCGGAAGGAATGAGCTCGTCGGTGGTGGTCACAGGGTCGTGGATAACGGCTGCGAGCTCCACAAGCATGTTCTCCTCCATGGGATACATCTTGGGCCAGTCCTTGATGTTCGGGCCATAGCGGAGCTCGGCGGAAGCGTCGTCCTTGCCATAGCCGTAGTAAACGCGGCTCTTGTAGATCCTGTTGTCGTACTCGTAAGGCTTGTAGTCATCGGTGTACTCGATATCGGTAGCAGCTGTGATGACACCGCCGTTGGCGGCTGTTGCGGCGATCGAACGTGCATCCATGAGGGACACGAACGAGAGCTGGCCCTGACCGGGCTTGGAACCCTCACGGTTGGGGAAGTTACGGGTGGTGTGGCGGATGGAGAAACCGTCGTTGGCGGGAACGTCACCTGCGCCGAAGCAAGGTCCGCAGAATGCGGGCTTGATGGCTACACCGGCCTCGATGAAGGCGTCGGCCACATGGTTGCGGGTTGTTGCAAGATAGACAGGGGTGGACTGAGGGTAAACGGACATTGTGAAGTAGTCGTTGCCGATAGCCTTGCCCTTGAGGATAGAAGCGGCCTCGCAGAGGTTGTCATAGGTACCGCCGGCGCAACCTGCGATGAGAGCCTGGTCTGCGCAGACCTTGCCGTTCCTGATCTTGTTCTGGAGATCCACAGTCACCTTCTCGCCGAAACGCTTGCGGGCATCCTCTTCGACCTTGCGGAGAATCTCGGCAGGGTTGGCCTGGAGCTCGTGGATGGAGTAGGCGTTGGACGGGTGGAAAGGAAGAGCGATCATGCACTCCTGAGAGGAGAGATCGATCTTGATCATGCTGTCATAGTATGCAACCTTTCCGGGCTTGAGCTCTTTGTAAGCGTCGGCGCGGCCGTGCATCTCGTAGTATTCCTTGACTTTCTCGTCGGTGATCCAGATGGAGCTGAGGCAGGTGGTCTCGGTTGTCATCACATCGACTCCGTTACGGAAGTCTGTGGGCAGCTCGGCCACTCCGGGGCCTGCAAACTCAAGCACTTTGTTCTTGACGAAACCGCTCTCGAAGACAGCCTTCACGAGGGAAATTGCGACATCGTGAGGACCTACGCCATGGCGGGGCTTACCCTCGAGCCATACGAGAACCACTTCAGGGGCGTTGATGTCCCAGGTGTTGCGGAGAAGCTGCTTAACGAGCTCGCCGCCGCCTTCGCCGACTCCCATGTTTCCGAGGGAACCATAACGGGTGTGGCTGTCAGAACCGAGGATCATGTTGCCGCACTTGGCCAGAGCCTCTCTTGCGAACTGATGGATCACGGCCTGGTTGGCGGGAACATAGATTCCGCCATACTTCTTGGCTGCGGACAGACCGAACACGTGGTCGTCCTCGTTGATTGTGCCGCCGACTGCGCAGAGAGAGTTGTGGCAGTTGGTCATTGCGTACGGGATAGGGAACTTCTCGAGTCCGCTGGCGCGGGCTGTCTGGATGATGCCGACATAGGTAATGTCATGAGACACCATGGCATCGAATCTGATGCGCATTTTCTTCCCCTTTCCGCCGTCCACATCGTGGGCACGCAGGATTCCGTAGGTGATAGTGTTTTCGCGGGACTCATCGGGAGATGGCATTCCGGTGGCATCGTTAACGATTGTCTTGCCATCCAGAAGATAGACACCGTGTGGAATCAATTCTACCATAATAGTAAGAAAGAATTAATTAATTGTTAATAATTGTTGATATGAATATGGTCAGCGACAGCATGTCGGCGCTTCCGCCGGGTGATATGTTGGCGCTGATATATTGTCTGTCCAGTTCCGCAAGCCTGCTTTCGCTGAAATCCCCGAGCAGGGCGGCGGCATCCCGCTTGACACGGGCAAGAGCCTCGCCGCCTCCGCGGTGAAGCACATTCGTATCGTCCAGAACGGTCATTATTTTCAGCAACGTCTTGTGGTTTCTGTATCTGTCCCCCTCCAGGCTCCTGTACCAGGGCAGCCATTCGGAGAAAAGTTCGGGATACGCCTCTCGGGCGCTTTCCAGGGCTCCCTTAACCCTGTATTTCGATATGACTCCGGCGCCGTGGGTGCCGTTTGCGGCGGCAATCCCCGATGCGGCCTGCGTCAGCAGCGGGCGCAGCTTCCGCTCCGTCACCCCGCCTTCAGTGGCGGCCAGGAAACTCGCCGCGGCCACCGTCAGGCCCACGCAGAAGAGAGCGCCCTTGTGCGAGTTCACTCCCCCCGTAGCCTCAAGCATAGACTTTTCGGCCTCTATGCCGGCCTCCTTTATCTTTGCCGGATCCAGCCCCCGGGCGGCATCGACAGCCATTCTGACGAACCAGGGCCTGAGGGCCCGGATGCCTGCGGACATGCTGTCATAGTCCATGTCGCTGTGGGCTCCGCTGTTGTTCCGGTCCACGAGACCGGGCTTCGGAGTGGTGTCCAGCTCCTGCCGGAGAGCCGCTTCCGCCAAATCGGCCACAAGATACGGAAGAGTTGAACGATAAGCAAATTTCATTGCTTCCGAAAGGCTCCCCCTGTCCAGCGCTTTTCTCAGAAGAGTGGCGCTGACCGGCCTCTCACCGTCCTCCAGACGGGATATTTCCATAAATTCCACTCCCGCTCCGGGAAGCAGCTCCGACATCAGCTCATTGTAGCGGGCGGTGAGCGGATCGGCCGGTTCCGAGCCGGCGAACCTCACGCTCACCCCGAGAGCCGGGGCTATGTGCTTCGCGAACAGGTCTATGTCCAGGGACATCTGAGTGTCGGAAGCGTCAGAAAGCTTCTTGAGGAAATAGGTCGGGAATGTGGCCGCGGATATGGCATAGTCGCTGCCCTCGCAGACCGTCACGTTCGGGATGTCGGCCGTGCCGGCCTTGATCATCGCGAGCCTCTCGGCATAGGGGAAGCGGGAAAGGTCCTCCTTCACGGCTATGACATAGAGGTTGTCCACCTGCGACGCGGCGCTTTCCACCAGATATCTGTGGCCTCTGGTGAAAGGGTTGGCGTTCATGACTATGGCGCCGTTCCTGCCCTCTTTCCTGAGCGAGGCGAGATATCTCTCATAGCGGCGGAGTCCGTTTCCGTCCTCCATGAGCACGGCCTTGTCGCAGGCCGCGAGGGTGACGAAACCCATGCTGGAGAAGATGGCCGTGTTTTCGGGCTTGGTGAACACCTTCACGGTGTCGCAGCCCCTTTCATGGGCCAGGCCGACGAGATAGGACACGAGCGATCCGGAGAGTCCCTCCGAGCGGAGCTCGGGCGACACGGCGATGCACTTTATCACATTTCCCTTCAGACCTCCTCCGGCCAGAATCTCGTCGCTGTCCTCGCTGCGGGTGATGGTGGCATAGCAGTCCACATCGTCCAGGCGCAGGGAATTGGCGGCAAGGAAAGACTCCACTCTGGCGCGCACCGACGGCAGGGAGAGCGGCGCAAGGCTTATGTAGCGGTCACCGTACATAGTCCTTCACCATTTCATCTATCTTCGCGAGCAGCTCCTCTGTCGTGTGGGTCCTGTTCCTCATGCAGAAGCGGGCCTCGTTGTCGCAGAGAAGACATTTCCGCGGAGCGTAACCCACCTCGGAGCGGGAGACCGGAATTCCGTCCGGAGCGATCACGTCCAGATCGAAAAGCCGTCCCAGGGGATGGGTGTCTTCTATATAACAAACTGCCCGCTTCACCTCATCGATGGAGAGGGAAGTGAGCAGATATGCTTCGAAACCTGTGGGCAAATCCCGTACGTCCATCTTTAACATGTCGCTGCCGAAGCGTGCGACAAGGGCCGTGAGTGCGGCCTGAGAGACTACGAGAGACTGCATATTGCGCTTGACCTTTCCCGGCATTATGACCGTAAGACACACGAGAGTCTTTCCGGGATTTCTCCCAAGAAGCTCCCTCTGGTATTCCGATCTTGCCTCGCGGCTTGCCAGGAGCTGGTCAAGCGTAATTTCCATAGACTAGTACTGTTTGTCAACAATGTTCATGATGACATCCTGCACGGAGCCTTCGCGGTTCATCACCACGCCGACGACCTTGTCTCCGAACGGGAGCGGGTCGGGAGTTCCGATGGACTTGAGGGCGAGGTCCTTCAGGTCGTGGATGTCCACGATGTTGAGACCGGCCTTCTTGAGCCTCTCGGCGATTTCGGGACGGCGGGGATTGACGGCGATGCCATACTCGGTGACGACCACGTCCACTGTGGAGCCGGGGGTGATGAGGGTTGTGACCTCGTCAACGACGCAGGGGATCCTGCCGCGGAGAAGCGGGCAGACGATGATCGAGAGAGCGGAGTCGGCTGCAGTGTCAGGGTGTCCGCCGATGGCGCCGCGGATGATACCGTCGCTGCCCACCAGGACATTGACATTGAAGTTGACGTCCACCTCGAGAGCGGAGAGGATTACCATGTCAAGATAGTGCACTGCGGAACCGGGCTCGTCGGCGCTTGCATACTCGTTGGCGGAAACCTCCTTGTGGAAAGGATTGTTCCTCAGAGACTCGGCGGCCACCTTGTCGAAGGACTGGACGTCGATCAGGCGCTTGATGAGGCCTTCCTCATGCATCTTGACCATATGGGCGGTGATTCCGCCGAGGGCGTAGCTTGCGTGGATGCCCTGGCTGATCATGCTCTCACGGATATACTTGACGGCTGCGAGGGATGCTCCGCCGGAACCTGTCTGGATCGAGAAGCCCTCCTTGAAGTAGCCGCTGTTGATGATGACCTTGGCTGCGTTCTGGGCGAGCAGGATGTCGCGGGGGTTCTTGGTGTCGCGGATTGCGCCCGAAGAGATCTTGGAGGAGTCTCCGACGGAGTCAACGACCACGACATAGTCCACGTTGCGCTCGGAAATCGAGTTGGGGGTGTTGGGATAGTCCACGAGGTCGTCGGTGACGATCACCACCTTGTCGGCATACTGGGCGTCGGGAAGTGCATATCCGAGGGATCCGCAGATGCTCTTGGCATTCTCGGAACGGGAATATCCGCAGGCGTTTCCGGCAGGGTCGCAGGAAGATGCGCCGAGGAATGCGACGTCGATGTGCATGTCGCCGTTGGCGATGGCGCTTCCGCGTCCGCCATGGCTGCGGAACACCACAGGCTCCTTCATGAGGCCGTGGGAAATCTCATTGGCGAGCTCTCCGCGGAGACCGGAAGTGATGAGCTTGGTGACGACTCCGTTCTTGATGTGCTCGATAAGGGGAGCGTGGACATCGGAGAGGCTGGAAGCCGCGATTGTGAGGTTCTTGTATCCCATTTCGGCGAGCTTGGCGACAACGAGGTTCAGGACCTTGTCACCTCCGCGGAAATGATGGTGGAAGGAAATGGTCATGCCGTCCTTGAGACCGGACTTCTTGATAGCCTCCTCGAGGGTGACGACCTTCGAGCTTTCCTTCTGAAGATCAAGACGGAATTCAGTGTTTTTCTTGAAATCGTCCTTGTATACGCCCTTGCCCATCTGGGCGGCCTCGGCCTGTACGAGGGCGGCTCTTTCCTTTATGCTACTCATATGCTTCCTCCTTTGTCAAAACACCCGATGCGATTGCGAGCTCGAGAGTGCGCTCAGCCCTCATGACCACCGGACGGTCAACCATCTTGCCGTTCACGGCAAGCACGCCGGAACCGCGTTTTTCAGCCTCCTTGATACCGGCGATTATCTTCTTGGCTTTCTCTATCGCCTTCTCGGAAGGAGTGAACACTTCGTTCACAATCTGAATCTGGCGGGGGTTGATGATGGACTTGCCGTCGAATCCGAGGGTCTTGATGAGCTCGACCTCCTTGCGGAAGGTGTCCATGTCGTCAAGGTTGGAATAGACGGTGTCGAAGCAGTCGATGCCTGCGGCGCGGGCTGCGACCACTATGGTCTCACGGGCATAGAGCAGCTCTGCTCCGCCCGGAGTGCGCTGGGTCTTGAGGTTGGCGGTGTAGTCCTCGGCGCCGAGGGCGATACCCATCATCCTCTTGGAAGCCTTTGCGATCTCGAAGGCGTTGCATATTCCTTCGGCGCTCTCGATGGCGGCCATGATCTGGGTTCTTCCCAGGCAGCCGATCTCTTTCTCGACTTTCTCCACCTCGGCCTCGAGTTCGCGGACCTCGTCGGCGGTTTCTGTCTTAGGCATGCGGATGACCTGCACGCCGGCCTTCACGACAGCCTCCACGTCTTTCTTTCCGTAGGCGCTGCTGAGGGGGTTTATGCGGACGACCATTTCGGTGTTGCCGTAGTCGATGGACTTCAGAGCGTTGTGGACGAGCAGACGGGCTGCGTCCTTCTCCGACATCTTAACTGAGTCTTCAAGGTCGAGCATGATTGAATCAGGCCCGTAGATGAAGGCATCCTGCATCATTCCGGGGTTGTTGCCCGGAACGAACATCATTGTTCTTCTCAATCTTTCCATAATGTTACCTGATTTGATTAAGCCCAGACATCCTTGCCAGTGGCGCGGACGGCGGCGGCAGTCACCCTTGCGCGGATGGTGCAGTCACGGGCGCCCTTGTCCACAGCCTTGACGTCGGCGTCCTCCACTCCGAGACCGGTGAGAGTCTCTGTGATGAGAGCGCGGATCTGCCTGCCGAACTGAGCGGCGACAGAGCTGTCAAGGTCGATGTGAAGACCCTTTGTCTCAGCCGGGGCAATCTGAATCTGGATATCTCCTGATTCGAGAGTTCCGGCAACAGCATTCTTGATTTCCATGGTGTTATGTGTTATTTTTAACGGATTCGTATCTGATTCCAAAACGGATTCTCATTAATTCGGCGCAAATTTATGCTTTTTAGACAACACAAAAAAATTATTCTCCAACAAAAATGGAAAAACAGTCAAAAGGTTAAAATCGCGCTCTGAATATCCTTATAAATGGGGATATGAACATCCGCTCCCCGACTGTAATTTTGCGTTGCAAAATTTTACGGCAAGGAGGACATGAAACTCTCAGAACTGAAGACCGGCGAGAAGGCCGTCATTGTCAAGGTAAACGGCCACGGAGGTTTCCGCAAGAGGCTCATCGAGATGGGCTTCATCACCGGCAAGGAGGTCAGGGTGGTGCTGAACGCCCCGCTCAAGGACCCCATAGAGTATGAAATACTGGACTATAAGGTCTCGCTCCGCAGGGAGGAGGCCAGAATGATAGACGTGCTGAGCGTGGAGGAGGCCCGGACGGAGCTCCGGGCAAGGGAGGACCAGAAGACCATATATCCCGAGGGGGACGACGGCGAGGAGATTCTGACCCGCGAGATGGGAAAGCTCGCCAGCGAGAGGCGCAAGTCGATAAGGGTGGCCCTGGTGGGCAACCCGAACTGCGGAAAGACCTCGCTGTTCAACATAGCCTCCGGAAGCCATGAGCATGTGGGCAACTACAGCGGCGTCACGGTGGACGCGAAGGAGGGGCATTTCACTTTCAGGGACTACCGGATCACGCTGGTGGACCTGCCGGGCACCTATTCCCTGTCGGCCTACAGCCCTGAGGAGCTGTATGTGAGGAAGAATCTGGTGGAGACGACCCCGGATGTGATAGTCAACGTGGTGGACGCCTCCAACATGGAGAGGAATCTCTATCTGACCACTCAGCTGATAGACATGAACCTGAGGATGGTCATGGCGCTGAACATGTATGACGAGCTCAAGGCCAAGGGCGACACTGTGGACACGGAGAGGCTCGGCCAGCTGCTGGGACTGCCGGTGTGCCCGACCATAAGCCGGGACGGAAGCGGAATAACGGAGCTGTTCGACACTGTGATTAAGGTCTATGAGAATTCGGACCCGTCGCTTTCCCGCCACATACACATCAATCACGGGCAGGAGCTGGAGAAGAGCATAGACCGCATCAAGCTGCTGATACAGAAGGATGAGGAGATACGCTATAAGTATTCCACGCGCTATCTGGCGATAAAGTACCTGGAGAATGACCGGGACATAGAGAGGGTGATTAACGGGCGGCCGCACCATGTGGAGCTGGAGAGGGCGAGGAGCGAGGAGGAGGACCGCATAGAGCATATGCTGAAGACCAATGCGGAGTCGGCGATAGTGGACGCGAAATATGGTTTCATCCACGGCGCGCTGGCGGAGACTTATCAGCATCACAAGGAGGACAAGCCCCGGCGCACCGTGACCGACAAGATCGACGCGGTGGTCACCAACAAGTGGATGGCTTTCCCGATTTTCGTGGTCTTGCTTTATCTCATATTCCAGGCCACGTTCTCACTGGGGCAGTTCCCGATGGACTGGATTGAGGGGCTGATCGCCATGTTCGGGGATTTTGTGGGGAAGTATATGCGCGAGGGCTGGGTGAAGGACCTGGTGGTGGACGGCGTGATTTCGGGCGTGGGAAGTGTGCTGGTGTTCTTGCCCAATATCCTGATACTTTATTTTTTCATCTCGCTGATGGAGGACTCGGGCTATATGGCCAGGGCGGCCTTCATAGTGGACAAGCTTATGCATAAGATCGGGCTGCACGGGAAAAGTTTCATCCCCATGGTCATGGGCTTCGGCTGCAATGTGCCGGCCATAATGGCCACGAGGACCATCGAGTCGCGCAAGAGCCGTTTCATAACCATAGCTCTGATTCCCTTTATGTCCTGCGCCGGAAGGCTGCCGATTTTCGTGCTGCTGGCCGGGGCTTTTTTCCCGGGGCATGCGCCGCTTGCGCTGCTGGGGATTTATTTCCTGGGGATATTGCTGGCTATTCTGTCGGCGCTGGTGCTGAGCCGTTTCGTGAAGGAGGATGACCTGCCGTTCGTGATGGAGCTGCCGCCTTACAGGATTCCTACGGGGAAGGCCATATGGAGGCATACGTGGGAGAAGGGAAGGCAGTATCTGCAGAAGATGGCGACCACCATTCTGATCGGCTCGATAGTGATCTGGGGGCTGGGGTATCTGCCGCGGAATGCGGAGAAGGGCCCGGAGTATCAGCAGGAGCATTCTTATATAGGGCAGATCGGGAAGGCGGTTTCGCCGGCTCTGGAGCCGCTGGGTTTCTCGTGGAAGATGGATATCGGCCTGCTCACCGGCGTCGTGGCCAAGGAGCTGGTGGTGAGCACGCTGGGAGTGATGTATGCCGAGGCCGAGGCTCCGGATGCTGATGCTGATGCTCTAAGCACGGACACGACGCTGCAGCGGACCCTGGCCGACAGCGTTCCCCTGCCTGCCGCCGTGGCCTACATGATCTTCATCCTGCTCTACTTCCCCTGCATCGCCACTTTCGTGGCCATCAAGAACGAGACTGGCAGATGGCGCTGGGCCACAGCCATATGCGCCTACACCATCGTCATCGCCTGGCTTGCCGCCTTTGTCGGGTATCATCTGACTGCGATGCTGATATAGTCGTTACACGACTATATCAGCATTGATAGGCCGGTCTCTGGCCGGCCTATCAACATCTAAACCCCAGTCAACGAAGTTGACTGGGGTTTAGAAGAGCTGTAATCCGCTCCTATGGAGCGGATTACAGCTCCAGCCAGCGGACGGAGGGGTCGCGCTTCCACCAGGTAATCTGCTTCTTGGCATAGTGGCGGGTGTTGCGCTGAATCCTGGTCACAGCCTCGTCGAGCGACTGCGGACGGGCCTCCTTGCGGTCCGGCGCGTCCGGAACGCCGGCCTCATGCTCAAACAGGTCGAAAAGCTCCCGGTAGCCCACCGTCTGCAGCGCAGACAGCTCACGCATAGGGAACAGGCTCCGCGCCTCATCGACCAGCCCCGCTTCCACCATCCTCTCCACACGCCGGTCAATCCTGTCATAAAGCACTTCCCTGGGCCGGATCAGACAGATCTTCTCAATCTCAAAATCCCTCTTCCTCGCCTCCCCCAGTCTGAACGACGAAAACGGCCTTCCCGAAAGCAGGCACACCTCCACCGCCCGCAGAACGCGTCGCGGATTGGCTATGTCTATGCTACTATAGGCCTCCGGGTCCATCCTTTTCAGGTCCATCCGCAGAGACTCCGTCCCCTCCCGCGCCAGCCTCTCCTGCAGCGACTTGCGCAGCTCCGCATCCTCCGCCGGCAGGTCGTCCAGCCCGTGGCACACGGCCTCGGCATAGAACCCCGACCCTCCGGCCATCACCAGAGTCTCATGCCCCTCCCCGAAAAGCCTCTCTATCAGAGCCATGGCCTCCTGCTCATACCGCCCCGCCGTATAGGGCCTCTGCACAGAGCCGGTCTGGATAAAATAATGCTTCACAGCGGCAAGCTGCGAAGCATCCGGGACTGCCGTCCCTATGGTCATTTCCTTATATATCTGACGCGAATCGCACGAAATGACGGGCGAAGAATGCCTGAGGGCAAGGTCTATGCACCATTCAGTCTTCCCGACGGCCGTGGGGCCGGAAACGATTATGAGCTTTCTGGCCATGCGGACACCGGCATAGGCCTAAAGCGAACCCTCGCCTTCGTCGAAGATCTCCTTGCCGTCCTCGTCGTCCCCGTCCTTCTCGTCCTCGTCCTCATCATCCTCATCGTCGTCGAGGTCCTCGTCATCGTCGCCGTCCGGGCCCCAGTCCTCCTCCACGCTGTGATGCAGCGGGTGCTTCTGATCCTCGGGCAGGTCCTCATAGGCCACATATCCGTTCTCGAACTCGGCCGGGTTGGGGCCCTTGACCTCCACCAGGGCGGGATAACTGAGACCCGGCCTGGGATCGACTTCACCTTCGCAGACGATGATCACATATTTCCTGTTCATCACGTCATAGAAATAGTTGAAGGTGGTGATGCCCTTTTCCACAGTGTCGGCCAGAGTGACATTGTCCACCGAGCCATACCCGATGTCGAACATGGCATACCTCGCGACCACTGCGCCCGAGGCGTCGAAAGACTTGAACTGGATCAGCTGGTCCTGGGGGAACTCCATGTCGGTCCTCATCCGGTTGTTGAACTCATAGAGAGTCATCTTAGAGTCCAGCTCATACACTCTGGCGAAGCCCTTAAGTCCGGGCAGGGAAATACGGTATCTTAAAATCATGTTGCGGCTACAGTTTCTTGTAAAGAATCCTTTGCAGGAAAAGGAAGGGCAAACTTACACATAATCGGGGAAAAGACGAAGAAGAAAGCGTTATATTTGTGCCGCGGGAGAGAATGCCGCGCAGGAATGGACGAGATCACAGACCAGTACAGGAGCGTCGCCGCCGAGGGCGAGGGACTTTACAAGGAGAAAGGCAGCCGCTTTATCTCCATGGCCTTCCCTGTCGAGACCGAAGACCAGATAAAGGCCATCCAGGACTCCCTGCGCAAGAAATACCACGACGCCCGGCACCACTGCTTCGCATGGAGGCTCGGACTCGGCGGGGCCAGATACCGCGCGAGCGACGACGGCGAGCCCTCCGGCTCCTCCGGCAGGCCGATACTCGGACAGATCGACTCCCGCGAGCTCAGCGACGTGCTGGTGGTCGTGGTGAGATATTTCGGCGGCATCAAGCTCGGAATCCCGGGCCTCATCCGTTCCTACCGCACCGCCGCCGCTGAAGCCCTCGACAATGCCGGCACCGTGGTGAAGACAGCCACAGTCCCCTACCGGGTGGATTTCGGATATATGGCCATGAACTCCGTGATGAAGGTGTTCAAGGACATGGACCTTCCCCAGCGAGGACAGGATTTCGGCGAGCGCTGCTCCCTGCAGACCTCCGTGCGCCTTTCCGAGGAGGCTTCTTTTCTGGACCGCATGTCCCACATCGAGGACTGCGCCGCCACCAGGCTCTGAGCAGCCGCCCCGGCAGACCGGACCTCAACCAGGCCACAAGCCGTAGCCGGGCCATAAGCCCTAACCGAACACGGCTCCGGCCATAATGCCGGACACAAAAAGTGACCGGAGGTCTCACGACATCCGGCCACCCATATACAATGAAAGTTTTCTTTACAGTCTAAAATGTGTGGATCGCTAGGCCGGAGCGGAGCTTCGGCTCGAACCAGGTCGTCTTGGGCGGCATGATGTTGCCGCTGTCGGCGATGGCGATGAGCTGCGCCATGGACACGGGATAAAGCGCGAAAGCCACCTTCATCTCGCCGCTGTCCACTCTGTGCGAAAGCTCCTCAAGCCCGCGGATGCCTCCCACGAAGTCAATCCTCTTGTCGGTCCTCAGGTCCTTGATTCCCAGAATCTTGTCCAGAACCAAGTTCGACAGGATAGTGACGTCCAGCACCCCGATGGGATCCTTGTCGTCATAGCGGCCGGCCTTGGCCTCAAGGCTATACCACTTTCCGTCCAGATACATCGAGAAATTGTGGAGATGGTCGGGATGATAGGGCTCCGAAGACTCCTCCCTGACCGTGAAATCGGCCTCGAGCGCCTTCAGGAAATCCTCCTTCGACAGCCCGTTCAGGTCCTTGACCACACGGTTGTAGTCCAGAATCTTGAGCTGGCTCTCGGGGAAGCATACGGCCATGAAGTAATTGTATTCCTCTTCTCCGGTGTGGCCGGGATTCTGCGACTTTCTCTCGGCTCCCACGCGCGCGGCGGCAGCTGTGCGGTGATGTCCGTCGGCGACATAGAAAGCGTCCACGTCGTGGCCGAAGATTTCGGTGATCCTGTCTATGGTCTTCTGGTCGGTGACGGGCCAGAACTTGTGGCCGAAGTCATTCTCGTCGATGAACGAATATTCGGGCTCGGCCTTGGCCGCATCGGCGACTATGGCGTTCAGCTCGGCATTGTCCTTATAGGCGAAGAACACCGGCTCTATGTTGGCGCTCTGGATGCGGACATGGACCATGCGGTCGTCCTCCTTGTCCTTGCGGGTGAGCTCATGCTTCTTGATCCGGCCCTCCATGTAGTCGTCGGTATTGGCGCAGAGGACCAGGCCATACTGGGTGCGGCCGCCCATCGACTGGGCATAGACATAATAGCAGGGCTTGGCGTCGCGCACCAGCCAGCCCTTCTTCTGCCATTCCTTGAAATTCTTGACAGCCTCGTCATAGACCTTCTGGTCATGGTCGGGCAGAATGGGGTCGAAGTCGATTTCCGGCTTTGTGATGTGCAGCAGCGACTTCTCGCCGGCCATCTGCTTGGCCTCTTCGGAATTGAGGACGTCATACGGCGGGGCCGCGACTTCCTCCACTATGTTTTTCGGCGGCCTCAGGGCCGCGAACGGTCTTACTTTTACCATGTGCGTGATGTCATTTGAACGCGGCGGGTCCTCTCCACGGGGGAAAAGACGCCGCCGCGCGGCATTCTACTTATTGACCTGGAAACGGGTGTTGCCTGTGGCGAAATAGTCCACGATCTGCCTTGCGGCGGCGAGACCGGCGTTCAGGTTGGCCTCGGCGGTCTGCGCTCCCATCTTCTTGGGGGTGGCGAAGATCCTGGTGCCATATTTCTCCTTCAGAGCGGCATAGTTGTCGGGGGCCACGTCGGTGATGTATTTCAGGTCCGGCCTGTCCTCGAGAGCCTTCTCCAGTCCGGCCTCGTCCACGACCTCCTTGCGGGCGGTGTTCACAAGGCATGCGCCCTTGGGCATCTTGGTCACGAGGTCATAGTTGATGGACCCCACGGTCTCGGGAGTTGCGGGGATGTGCACGGAGATGAAGTCGCAGCTGGAATAGAGCTCCTCCGTAGTGGAGGCGGGCACTGCGCCATACTCCTTAATCTTTTCGGCAGGAATATACGGGTCTATGGCCATGACGCTCATTCCCAGAGCCTTGGCCTTTTCGCCCACAAGCCTTCCCACATTGCCGAAAGCCTGCACTCCGAGCCTCTTGCCCATGATTTCGGAACCGGTGGCGGGGGTGAACTGTCCGCGGCTCATATAGATCATCATGGCTATGGCCAGCTCGGCCACGGCGTTGGAGTTCTGTCCGGGAGTGTTCATCACCACGATCTTGCGGGCCGATGCGGCGGCAAGGTCTATGTTGTCGAATCCGGCTCCGGCGCGGACCACGATCTTGAGGTTCTTGGCGGCGTCGATCACTTCGGGAGTGACCTTGTCCGAACGGACTATCAGGGCGTCGGCGTCGGCCACGGCCTTAAGGAGCTCGGCGGCCTCGGCATATTTTTCAAGCTTTACGAATTCATGTCCGGCCTTCTCCACAATTTCCTGTATGCCGGCCACGGCGGCTGCCGAGAAGGGCTTCTGAGTGGCTAAAAGTACTTTCATGATCTTATTTCTTCAGTTTTTCAAACTCCTGCATGCAGTCCACGAGAGCCTGGACATCCTCCACGGTGCAGGCATTGTAGCACGAGGCCCTGAATCCGCCCACGCTGCGGTGGCCCTTGAGTCCGACCATGCCTTTCTCCTTGGTGAAGGCGAGGAATTCGGCCTCGAGGTCCTCATAGCCCTTGGCCATGACGAAGCAGATGTTCATGATGGAACGGTCTTCCTTTTCGGCGGTGCCCACGAAGAGAGGGTTGCGGTCGATCTCGTCATAGAGGAGCTGGGCCTTCTTGAGGTTAATCTCGTGGATGGCGGGCACTCCGCCTATGCTCTTGAGCCACTTCAGAGTCTCGGTCATCACATAGATGGCGAGCACGGGAGGGGTGTTGAACATGGAGCCCTTGTCGATGTGGGTGCGGTAGTCGAGCATCGTGGGGATGTAGCGGCTGACCTTGCCCAGGGAGTCTTTCTTTATGATGGCGAAGATGACGCCTGCGGGACCCACGTTCTTCTGGGCTCCGCCATAGATCATCTCATATTTGGAGACGTCCACGGGACGGCTCATGATGTCGGAGGACATGTCGGCGATCAGCGGGCAGGGGCAGTCGATGTCGGTCTTGATTTCGGTGCCGTAGATCGTGTTGTTGGTGGTGATGTGGAGATAGTCCAGGTCGGCGGGGATGTCGAAGCCCTTGGGGATATAGGTGTAGTTCTTGTCCTTGGAGCATGCGATGGCATAGGCGTCGCCGATGCCCTGGGCCTCTTTGAGGGCCTTGTGTGCCCATGTGCCGGTGTCGAGATAGGCGGCTTTCTTCTCAAGATAGTTCATGGCCACATAGAGGAACTGGAGGCTGGCGCCGCCGCCCAGGAACACGACCTCGTGCGTGTCGGGGATGTTCAGCAGCTCCTTCCAGAGAGCGCGGCACTCGTCCATTGTGGCTTCCCACTCTTTTGTCCTGTGGGAGATGGACATTACGGACACTCCTGTGCCCTTGAAGTCCCTCAGGGCCTCGATTGTCTTGTCTATGACCACCTGCGGCAGTATGCAGGGGCCCGCGTTGAAAACGTGAACTTTACTCATGGTGTGTTATTGTTTTAGTGGTTATATTCTTTTCCGGATTGTAACGGTCCGGGCGCTTTGGCTGCCGGTTTTATCGTTTCGGCTGCCGGGGTTTAAAGGTAAGAATTATTTCGAAAGATTCTCCTCTTGCGCGACAACTTTTGAGGCCGCCGCATTTTTTCGGAGGCCAGCCGGGTTTGGCACAGATTTGGATATTGTCCGGAGTATCTTAAACATAAGCTAATTATAACAGAAACAAAGAAAAGCGGCCGGTCGCGATGATTCGCCGCTTTTTTTGTGCCCTATAGCCCCGTTCGGGCCAAGTTTTTTATGATTTGTTGAGAAAATTCGCAAACTTTGAGACCGGTTCGGACTCCGGAGCCGTCTCCCGGCGCCGGTCCGCCCCGCAGGACACTGAATCTAACTACAAAACAACTATGAGAAAATTTATTCTGATGGCGGCTGTTTCTTTTGCGTGCGCCGTCTCGGCATATGCCGGGAACGTCACGGTGAAATCATTCCGTTACGCCGGTCCCTGGCCGGTCAAGGCTCCGTTCATGACGGACGATGTGGACGTGAACTCCAAGCCCTATGACGTCACCTCCCTGCTGGACACCCCCGTGTCGGCATCTTCCCTCAAGGGCGCCGAGACCCTTTCCGGAGAGTCTCTTCCCGCCTATAAGGACGGCCCCGCAGTCAATCTGGCCGGCTTCTCGCTGAGGAACACAAGCTACACCGAGGCCACCGTCAAGGTGGAAGGCCCCTCTGAATATAAGCTCTATATGGACGGCAAGCCCGTGGAAGGCAAGCTGAAGCTCAGCCCCGACACCCATGAGTTCGTGGTGAAGTATCTGACCCGCGGCGAGTCCCCGAAGCTTTCAGTGTCGGTGGAGACCGAGGGCGAGAACAAGCTCGCCGCAGTCGAGGACGGAAAGCATCTCTATGGAATAAAGGACGTCCTGCTGGGCACCAGATATTCCGGAATCGAGGTGTCCCCGAACGGAAAATATATGATTGTCTCCTATACGACGACCTATGAGGGAGGCTCCACTTCCCGCAGCTCCAAGATAATGGAGACCGCCACCGGAAAGGTGGTTTCGGAGACTTCCGAGGGCATATCCTGGATGCCCGTCTCGAACAAGTATTATTACACTGAGAAGAGCGCCGGCGCCCTCAACCTGGTGGCCGTCGATCCCGCCACAGGTGCCCGTGAGGTTCTCGCCGAGGGCATTCCCGAGGGCTGGTTCTCGATAGCTCCCTCCGAGGACTATCTCGTCTATACGCTTTCTCAGGAAGGCCCGGCCGAGAAGGAGGAGATCTATGAGATCCTCACTCCCGACGACCGTCAGCCCGGCTGGCGCAGCCGCTCCTATCCGGCCAAGTATGACCTCAAGGACGGCAGCATGCAGCGCCTGGTCTATGGCTATCACAACGCCTATCTCGCCGACATCTCCGCCGACGGAAAGAAGGCTCTCCTGGAGGTGAGCCGCGCGCGTCTGACCAAGCGCCCCACCACCCTGTCATATCTCTATCTGCTTGACATGGAGACGCTTCAGGCCGAGACTCTCGTGGACGGCGACGGCTTCATGGGTTCCGCACAGTTCTCGCCGGACGCCAAGGAAGTGCTCCTGAGCGGCTCGCCCGAGGCTTTCGACAGGATAGGCATGAATGTGGACCCGGGCCAGACCCCGAGCCTCACGGACCAGCAGCTCTATATCATGGACCTGGCTTCGAAGAAGATCCGTCCCATGACCAAGGACTTCGACCCCAACGTGCAGTCAGCCAACTGGAACAAGTATGACGGCAAGGTGTATTTCACCGCCGAGAATCTGGACTATTACAGCCTCTACCGCATGGATCCCAAGAGCGGCAAGATCGAGCAGCTCAAGACTTCCGAGGACCTCGTGAACGGTCTTTCAGTGGCGTCGGCCGCTCCTGTGCTCGCATATTACGGCCAGGGCGCGATGAACTCCGACAGGCTCTATACCATGGACACCAAGTCCGTGAAGTCCACGCTGCGCGAGGACCTGAGCGCCGACATTCTGAAGGATGTAGTGCTGGGCGAGTGCCATGAGTGGAATTTCACCAACTCCAAGGGCGAGACCGTCTATGGCCGCTATTATCTGCCGCCTTACTTCGACCCTTCGAAGAAGTATCCCATGATCGTGAACTATTACGGAGGCTGCAGCCCTACCAGCCGCAATTTCGAGGCCCGCTATCCTCATCATGCCTATGCCGCTCTCGGCTATGTCGTCTATATCGTGGCAGTGCCCAGCGGCTCCACAGGCCATGGCCAGAAGTGGTCCGCGCGTCATGTCAACACGGCCGGCGAGGGTCCCGCACAGGACATCATCGAGGGTGCAAAGCAGTTCTGCAAGGAGCATTCGTTCGTGAATGAGAAGAAGGTGGGCTGCATCGGAGCTTCCTATGGCGGATTCATGTCGCAGTATATGCCCACGATCACTGACTTCTTCGCCTGCTCGGTGTCTCACGCCGGCATCAGCGACCACACGAGCTACTGGGGATTCGGCTACTGGGGCTATTCCTATAGCGAGACTTCGATGGCCAACAGCTATCCCTGGACCCGCAAGGACCTCTTTGTGGACCAGAGCCCTCTCTACAGGGCCGACAAGGTCAACACTCCGATTCTCTTTGTCCACGGCGACGCCGACACCAATGTGCCTTTCAATGAGAGTGTGCAGATGTTCACGGCTCTGAAGCTTCTCGGCAAGGAGACGGCTTTCGTGGCTGTCAAGGGTCAGAATCACCATATCCTCGACTATCAGAAGCGTCTCGAGTGGCAGGACACCATCTGGGCATGGTTTGCCAAGTGGCTGCAGGACGACCCCACCTGGTGGGATTCGCTCTATGCTCCCAAGAGTCTGTAAACAACCTTCAATAGAAACAGCCGGGGACCAGAGGTCTCCGGCTGTTTTTTTGTTCTTTACAGACTAGCGTCGCGAGCATCGGCAGGTCTCCGGAGGAGACTGCCGAGCGCTTCATCCAGCTGGGCTGAATAAAAAAAAGGCGACTGATAAGTGATTATCGGTCGCCTTATTTTACCGCGCTCATGT
>CAZIFT010000027.1:0-20797 GCA_964538395.1 uncultured Muribaculaceae bacterium | reverse complement strand
ATACAGAGCATCAGTGGCATGTAACATCGACTTAGCGTTGCAGGATCGGCCGGCACCGCCCGTTGCCGGTTTGGTATTTTGTCTTGCAAACCTCGTCCATGACTAGACCCGGTAGACGTGGTTAAAATGCTGATTAGCATGGACGTAACGACTTTTTTAGGGCTCTACATCCATGCGGATATGCATCTCACGCTCTGTGCGGTACAATGGCATGGACGACCTTTGCAAAAGTTATGGCTCTATGCAAGCCCAGTCGGGTCCCTCGACAAGCTCGACGACCGCAACCGGGGACCGGCACGCTTTGACACCGGCATCGGCAGTCTCCTCCGGATGAGCGAAGCGAAGGTCTCCGGAGGATATGGCCGAATGCCTCAAAAAATAGATTTTATTGTGTATATTCGTGGGATACATTGACTAAAAAATCACCATACACATAACATATTTTATATGGCGGACGAAAAGATCATCTTCTCGATGAACGGGGTGGGCAAAGTCCTCCCGAACAGCAACAAGGTAATCCTCAAAGACATCTACCTTTCATTCTTCTATGGAGCCAAAATCGGAATCATCGGACTCAACGGTTCCGGAAAATCCACCCTCCTGAAGATAATCGCCGGAGTGGAGACATCCTACAAGGGCGAAGTCGTGTGGGCCCCGGGCTACTCCGTGGGCTACCTGGAGCAGGACCCCCGCATGGATCCCGACAAGACCGTGCTGGAAGTCGTGCAGGAGGGAGTCCAGGAAGTGATGGACACTCTCAAAGAATACAACGAGATATCCGAAAAGTTCATGGAACCCATGGACGACAACACCATGAACTCGCTGATGGAGCGGCAGGGCGAACTGGCCGAAAAGATCGAGCATCTGGGAGGCTGGGAGATAGACGCCAAGCTGGAAAGGGCCATGGACGCGCTCCAGTGCCCCCCGCCCGACGCCAAGATTTCCGTTCTCTCCGGAGGCGAGCGCAGAAGGGTCGCCCTCTGCAGGCTCCTGCTTCAGCAGCCCGACGTGCTGCTCCTCGATGAGCCCACCAACCATCTCGACACCGAGAGCATCCAGTGGCTTGAAGCCCATCTGCGCCAGTACAGCGGCACAGTCATAGCCGTGACCCACGACCGATACTTCCTCGACAGCGTGGCCGGATGGATCCTGGAGCTGGACAGAGGCGAGGGCATCCCGTGGAAGGGCAACTACAGCTCCTGGCTGGACCAGAAGACCAAGCGCCTGGCCATGGAGGAAAAGGTGGAAAGCAAGCGCCGCAAGACCCTGGAGCGTGAGCTCGAATGGGTGAGAATGGCCCCCAAGGCCCGCCAGGCCAAGCAGAAGGCCAGGCTCGGAGCCTATGAGAAGCTCGCCGCCGGCGACGCCAAAGAGCGCGAGGCCAATCTCGAAATCTATATCCCCAACGGCCCCCATCTCGGCAACAAGGTGATAGAGTTCCGCGACGTGAGCAAGGGCTACGGAGACAGGCTGCTGTTCGAGCACCTGAGCTTCGTGCTGCCGCCCGCCGGAATAGTGGGAGTCATCGGCCCCAACGGAGCCGGAAAGACCACCCTCTTCCGCCTGATCATGGGCACAGAAAAGCCGGACAGCGGAGAAATATCCATAGGCGAAACCGTGAAGCTGGCCTATGTGGACCAGCAGCACAAGAGCATAGACCCGGACAAGACCGTCTATGAGACCATAGCCGGGAATTCGGAGTGGATCAGGCTGGGCAACAGAGACATCAACGCCCGCTCCTGGGTCTCCCGCTTCAACTTCAGCGGCGCCGACCAGGAAAAGCTCTGCGGAGTGCTCTCCGGAGGCGAGCGCAACCGCCTGCATCTGGCCCTGACCCTGAAGGACGAGGGCAATGTCCTGCTCCTCGACGAGCCCACCAACGATGTGGACGTGAACACCATACGCGCCCTGGAGGACGGTCTCGAGAGCTTCGGAGGCTGCGCCGTCGTGGTCAGCCACGACAGATGGTTCCTGGACCGCATAGCCACCCACATCCTGGCCTTCGAGGGCGATTCCAAGGCCGTGTTCTTCGAGGGCAACTACCAGGAATACGAAGCCAACCGGAAAATGAGGCTCGGCAACTCCGAGCCCAAGCGTTTTAAGTACAAAAAGCTGATGGAATAGGCCGCTCTGCGGATTACCGAAACCAACTTCTTATTATATTTGTATGGCGGCATGGCCGCGCGACAGAATAAAAACCATTAATATTTCCATATGAAAAAAATCATCATTGCAGCACTCTGCCTGCTCGGCGCCGCCGTGTGCCAGGCAAAGGAGCAGAGTGTAACCTCACCGGACGGACACATCCGTCTCTCCGTAAACGGAGACAGCTATTCCGTCTATTATGACGGAGAGGCCGTCGTCAGCGACGCAAAAGCCGCTCTCACCCTCGCCGACGGAACCGTCATCTCCCTCGGAGACAAGACAAAGAAAGTAAAGGCCGGAAAGCCTGTCACGGAGCACATCGTCGCCCCCTTCTACAGACAGAGCGAATTCGACTTCTCATATTCCTCGCTGAAGCTTGACTATGCTTCCGGATTCTCCATCGAGTGGAAAGTCTCCGACGAGGGCGTTGCCTACAGGTTCATCTCCTCGAAGAAGGGCGAAACCATAATCAAGGACGAGACCGCCGTCGTCAACTTCCCCTCCGACGAGAAGGCATGGCTCCCCTACTCCACCAACCCCCGCAAGCCCATGGCCATGGCATACCAGAACTGGTACACCGTGCAGAACCTCTCCGAAGGCTCCCACGGCAACCTGGCCTTCCTGCCCGCCACAGTGGCTTCCGGCAAGGTGAAGGTGACTCTGACCGAGTCCGACCTCAGGGCCTATCCCGGAATGTTCGTGCAGGCCGAGGACGGCGGCACCTCCCTCAAGGGAGTCTTCGCCCAGTATCCCAAGACCTTCGACTACTACCGCGGAAGAGTCCAGAAGTTCGTGAAGGAGAGAGAGGACTACATCGCCAAGGCCGACGGTCCCAGAACCTTCCCCTGGAGAGTCCTGGCCATCACCTCCGACGACACCCAGATGCCCGTGAACAACATGGTCTATGCCCTGGCAGAGCCCTGCAAGGTGGAGGACACCTCCTGGATCCGTCCCGGCTTCTCCGCATGGGAGTGGTGGAACGACTGGCAGCTCACCGGCGTTGACTTCCCCGCAGGAATCAACATGGACACCTACAAGTACTACATCGACTTCGCTTCCCGCAACGGTCTGGAGTATCTGATCCTCGACGAAGGCTGGTATGTCCCTTCATCCGGAGACATGCTCACCACCATCAAGGAGATCGACCTCCCCGCTCTCGTGAAATATGCAGCCGACAGGAACGTGAAGCTCATCCTCTGGTGCGTGTTCAACGTGCTGGACGACAATCTTGAGAAGATCTGCGAGCACTATGCCGACATGGGCATCGCCGGCTTCAAGGTCGATTTCCTCGACAGGGACGACCAGGAGGCTCTCGAGCTCACCTACAGGATTGCCGAGGCCACCGCTAAGCACCATCTCGTGCTCGACCTCCACGGCATCTCCAAGCCCACCGGCATCTGCAGGACCTATCCCAACGTCCTCAACTACGAGTCCGTCTTCGGACAGGAAGAAGTCCGCTGGAGCACTCCCGACGTGGACATGCCTCTCTACAACGTGACCGCTCCCTTCATCCGCATGATGGCCGGCTACACCGACTACACTCCCGGCGCAATGCGCAACGCCGCACGCCCCGACTTCCAGCCCGTCTATAACAACTCCATGTCCATGGGCACGAGAGCACATCAGGTAGCCCTCTACACAGTCTATGACTCCCCTCTCACCATGCTCTGCGACGCTCCCACCATGTATGAGGCCGAGCAGGAGACCCTCGACTATCTCAAGTCCCTCCCCAGAATCTATGAAGAGGAGAAGGTTCTCTGCGGCGAAATGGGCGAATACATCGTCGTGGCAAGACGCGCAGGCAGCAACTGGTATGTGGCCGGACTCACCTCCTGGAAGGGAAGGGAACTCAGCCTCGACCTCGGCAAGCTCGGTCTCGCCGGATCGTGGAACGTGACCCTCTTCCGTGACGGCGTGAACGCCAACAGGAACGCCGAGGACTATAAGGTCGAGAAATTCTCGTGGAACGGCGGAGCCGTGAACGTGAAGCTCGCATCCGGCGGCGGATTCTCCATGACACTAAGCAAATAAAAATATAACCACCATGAAACGGATCCTGATGATTGCGGCGGCTATTCCCGCCGTAGCTCTGCTCACTGCGGCAGACAAGAACACGCAGCCTGCGGGCTACCCGATAGATCCGGTCAAATTCACTTCCGTGAAAGTGACCGACTCATTCTGGGGCCAGAGACTCAAGGCCTCCAGAGAAGTAACTATTCCCCTGGCCTTCAGCAAATGCGAGGAGACCGGCCGCTACGAGAATTTCGTCGAGGCCGCCGAGCAGATGCACGCCGACCACAATCTCGGATTCGAAGTCAAGGGCCTTGCCTTCGACGACACCGACGTCTATAAGACCATAGAGGGAGCAAGCTATGTCCTGCAGCTCTATCCTGACGCAAAGCTGGACAGCTACATAGACAGCGTGCTCACCATCGTCGCCGCCGCGCAGGAGCCTGACGGATATCTCTATACCGCCAGGACCAGGAACCCCGAACACCCTCACGAGTGGGCCGGAGAGCACAGGTGGGAAAAGGTCGAGGACCTCAGCCATGAGTTCTACAACCTCGGACACATGGTCGAGGGCGCAGTGGCGCACTACACCGCCACCGGCAAGACCAACTTCCTGGACATCGCCAAGAAATATGCCGACTGTGTCGTGAAGGCCATCGGTGACGGTCCCGACCAGGTGGTGAGGGTTCCCGGCCACCAGATCGCCGAAATGGCACTCTGCAGACTCTATCTCGCCACCGGCGAGAAGAAGTATCTCGACCAGGCCAAGTTCTTCCTCGACAAGAGAGGCTACACCTCCATCCGTCAGGAATACAGCCAGTCCCATCTCCCCGTCCTTGAGCAGGACGAGGCTGTCGGACACGCAGTGCGCGCCACCTATATGTATTCCGGAATGGCCGACGTGGCCGCCCTCACCGGTGACAAGGACTACATCGCAGCCATCGACCGCATATGGAACAACATAGTCTCCAAGAAGCTCTACATCACCGGCGGCATCGGAGCCACCAACAACGGAGAGGCCTTCGGCGAGAACTATGAGCTCCCGAACATGACCGCCTACTGCGAGACCTGCGCCGCCATCGGAAACGTCTATGTCAACTACAGGATGTTCCTCCTCCACGGAGACGCCAAGTACTATGACGTGCTCGAAAGGACTCTCTACAACGGACTCATCTCCGGCGTGTCCCTCGAAGGCGACGGATTCTTCTATCCCAACCCTCTCGAGTCCGCAGGCCAGCACAGCCGCAAGCCCTGGTTCGGATGCGCATGCTGCCCTTCCAACATATGCCGCTTCATCCCTTCGGTGCCCGGATATATCTATGCAGTGAAGAACAGCGACCTCTATGTGAACCTCTACATGTCCAACACCCTCACCCAGAAGGTCAACGGCAAGGATGTGGTCCTGAGGCAGGAGACTGGATATCCCTGGAACGGCGACGTCAAGATCACCATTGACAGGAACGACGCCAAGAACTTCTCCGTGAAGCTCCGCATCCCCGGGTGGGTCAGAGGTGCAGTCACCCCCGGCGACCTCTACAACTACACCGACAACAAGAACCTTTCCTACAGCGTGAAGGTCAACGGACAGGCAGTGTCCTCGATGCTCGAGAACGGCTATTTCACCGTGAACCGCACATGGAAGAAGGGTGACGTGATCGAACTTCATCTTGACATGGAGCCCAGAGTCGTCACCGCCAACGAGAACGTCGAGGCCGACAAGGGCCGCGTGGCCATCGAGAAGGGCCCCATCGTCTATTGCGCCGAGTGGCCGGACAACGAGGGATTCTCCGTGAGGAGCCTGCTCCTCTCCAAGAAGCCCGAGATGAAGGTGGTCAGCCGTCCCGACCTGCTCTACGGTCTCGACCAGATCAAGACCAAGGCCCAGGCATTCAGCGAGAAGGGCGGAAAGCTCAGCGTCAAGGACGTTGACCTCACCCTCATCCCCTACTATGCATGGTGCCAGAGAGGTTCCGGCGAGATGACAGTGTGGATTCCCACCGAGCTTTCCGCAGTGGCCCCCGAGACCGACGAAAAGCCTTTCTGGATGAGTTATGAATATTAACAGACGCGAAATATGAACAGCAAAACATTGCTCGCGACTCTCGTAACGGCTTCCCTGCTTGCTTCGGCATGCGGGGAAAAGGCCGTTGTGACGAAGTCCGGGCTCGACCCCGAGAATTTCAAATCGGAGTATGAGGGACAGCCGACCGCTCTCTACACCCTCTCCAACAAGAGCGGCATGGAGGTGTGCATCACCAACTACGGAGGCCGCATAGTCTCCATAATGGTTCCTGACAAGAACGGAGAATTCAAGGACGTGGTCCTGGGATTCGACAAGGTCTCGGACTACTTCCCGGAGAACCACCAGACCGACTTCGGCGCCGCCATCGGACGCTATGCCAACCGCATCGACAAGGGGCATATCACCGTGGACGGCAAGGAGTACCAGCTCCCGCAGAACAACTTCGGCCACTGCCTCCACGGAGGTCCCCAGGGCTGGCAGTACAAGGTCTATAAGACCGTTGAGGCCGACCAGTCTCACCTCAAGCTGGAGATGGACTCCCCCGACGGAGACATGAACTTCCCCGGCAGCGTGACCGCCTATGTGACCTACACCCTGACCGATGACAACGCCATCGACATCCGCTACGAGGCCACAACCGACGCTCCCACCATCATCAACATGACCAACCACTCCTACTTCAACCTTTCCGGCGACCCCGGAAACCATCCTGTGACGGAGATGGTCATGTATATCAATTCGAGCAACATCACCCCCATCGACGAGACCAGCATGACCGACGGCAGCTTCCGCCCCGTGGAAGGCAACGCATTTGACTTCAGAACGGCCAAGGAAATCGGCAGGGACATCAACGACACCACCGACGTCCAGATCGTCAACGGCAAGGGATATGACCACAACTGGGTGCTCGACACCGACCGCGACGACACCGTCCTGGCCCTCGAGCTCTACAGCCCCCTGAGCGGAATCGTGATGAAGGAATACACCGACGAGCCCGGAATCCAGGCATATACCGGAAACTACCTTGACGGCACTCTGACCGGCAAGGGCGGCGTGGTCTATGGCTACCGCTCCGGCCTTGCCCTCGAGTCGCAGAAATATCCCGACTCCCCCAACAAGCCCGACTGGCCCTCACCCTATCTCAACCCCGGCGAGACCTACACCAGCCACTGCGTGTTCGCCTTCTCCACCAAATAGCACACTTACATGAATTCGATATCACAAGCATTACAGCAGTCGGGATTCCAGGTGATCGACCTGGTCATAGTCCTGATTTATCTGGCGCTTCTGATCGCTCTCGGCCTCTTCCTCGGAAGGGACAAGAAGGGTGAGCAGAAGAGCGCCAGCGACTACTTCCTTGCCGGAAACACCCTCACATGGTGGGCTGTCGGAGCATCTCTGATAGCCGCCAACATTTCGGCCGAGCAGTTCATCGGAATGTCCGGAACCAGCTATGCCGACGGAATCGCCACCGCGGCCTATGAGCTGATGGCCGCCGTCACCCTGATCGTGATCGGAAAGTTCCTGCTTCCCATCATGCTCAAGAGAAAGATCTTCACCATTCCGCAGTTCCTGCGCGAAAGGTACAACGACGGCGTGGGTCTCGCATTCTCCATCCTCTGGCTCTTCCTCTATGTGTTCGTGAACCTGACTTCAGTGGCATGGCTCGGAGCCCTGGCCATCGAGCAGATCCTCGGCCTCCAGGGCGTAAGCCTCGCGATCGGAGGATTCACGATCTCCATGAGAATGGTCATAATCTTCGCACTGTTCCTGATTGCGGGTATCTATTCCATCTACGGAGGTCTGGCATCGGTCGCATGGACCGACGTGCTCCAGGTCACCTTCCTCGTGGGCGGCGGACTCGTGACGGCATTCTTCGCCCTCAAGTCTGTGGGCGGTGACGCCGGATGGCTCGCCGGACTCGGCAACCTCTACACCGACCTCACCACCGGAGAGCATCTCAACGACAGCCATCTGCACCTGGTCATCCAGGAGAGCCACAACGCCTCTGCCTTCGCCAACGTGCCCGGCATTGCCGCCGTCGTGGGCGGCGTATGGCTCACCAACCTCGGCTACTGGGGCTTCAACCAGTACATCATCCAGAAGGGACTCGCAGCCAAGAGCATAAACGAGGCCCAGAAGGGTCTGGTGTTCGCCGGCTTCCTGAAGATCCTCATCCCCTTCATCGTGGTCATCCCCGGAATCTGCGCCTACTACATCTCGCTGCATCCCGAAATGTTCACCCAGCTGGAGGGAGTCATCGAGCGTCCCGACGACGCCTACCCGTGGCTGGTGCGCAACTTCACCCCCGTGGGCATCAAGGGTCTCACCTTCGCCGCTCTTGCGGCAGCCGTGATTTCCTCGCTGGCATCCATGTTCAACAGCACCTCCACCCTGTTCACGATGGACATCTATAAGAAGTACATCAACAAGACAGCAGATGACAGGACTCTGGTCAATGTGGGAAGGCTCACCTCGCTCGCGGCCCTCATCATCGCCGCCATCGCAGTCAAGCCCCTCCTCGGAGGTCTGGACCAGGCATTCCAGTACATACAGGAATATTCCGGATTCATATATCCCGGCATCATCATAGTGTTCGGTCTGGGTCTGCTCTGGAAGCGTTCTTCCGCAAGGGCTTCCGTGTGGACGGCCATCATCGTCATCCCTCTGGGAGTGCTGTTCAAGCTCTTCCTCGGCGACGTGCCTTTCCAGCTCAGAGCCGGCTACATCTTCATCATCCTGCTCTGCTTCCATGTGGTCATGTCCCTGATTGACAGCAAGGCTCAGGAGTGCGACCAGCCCGACGGTCAGACCCGCGCCACCATGCTCAAATGGGCGAAGATTCTCGGAGGCATCGGCGCATGCATGATTCTGGCCGCCGCCGTGGTCTCCATCTGGGGAGCATGCCTCCCTGAGGGAACCAACCCGGACAGCAATGTAATCGCATATCTCAACGACATCGGCTTCCAGGCCTTCTTCTTCTTCGGCGTTCTCGTCGGCGGTCAGGCAATCTGGCTCTACAGCGACGCAAACGACAGGAAGAAAGATCCCAAGGCTCTGCCCGTGGACCTCACCTATTTCAACACAGGAAAGGGCTATGGCATGTGGTGCATCGTCATCTGCGCCCTGGTCGCCCTGATTTATGTAGTACTCTGGTAAGCCATGCTTGAAGAACTGAAAGAAAAGGTCTGCCGCGCCAACCTTGACCTGGTAAAGCACGGACTGGTGATTTTCACCTGGGGAAATGTTTCGGCCATAGACCGTGAAAGCGGACTGGTGGTCATCAAGCCCAGCGGCGTCTCCTATGACGGGATGAAGCCGTCGGACATGGTAGTGGTGGATCTGGAGGGAAATGTGGTCGAAGGAGAGCTCAGGCCCTCCTCCGACACTCCCACCCATCTGGTCCTCTACAAGGCGTTCAAGGAAATCGGCGGAATAGTCCACACCCACTCCACCTATGCCACGGCATGGGCACAGGCCGGCAAGGACATTCCGAACATCGGGACCACCCACGCCGACTATTTCCATGACGCCATCCCCTGCACCCCCGACATGACTAAGGAGGAGGTGATGAGACAGTATGAGCTGGAGACCGGCAACGTGATAGTCCGCAGGTTCGAGGGTCTGAACCCCGTCCACACTCCCGGAGTGCTGGTCAAGAACCACGGACCCTTCTCATGGGGCAAGGACGCCGACCAGGCCGTCTATAACGCCGTGGTGATGGAACAGGTGGCGAAGATGGCCTTCGTGGCCTACTCCGTGAACCCGGACCTCACCATGAACCCGCTGCTCATCGAGAAGCATTTCTCCCGCAAACACGGTCCGAACGCATATTACGGACAGAAGAAAAAATAATATAACTCTCTAATACAGAAAGAAAATGATAAAGGCATTCGAAAACATCGAACTCTGGTGGGTTACCGGAGCACAGCTCCTCTACGGGGGCGAGACCGTCAAGATTGTGGACGGTCATTCTCAGGAAATGGTAGCCGGGCTGAACGAGTCGGGCATCATTCCGATCAAAGTGGTCTATAAGGGCACCGCCAACAGCAGCAAGGAGGTCGAGGCCGTCATGAAAGCCGCCAACAACGACTCCAAGTGCGTGGGCGTCATCACATGGATGCACACCTTCTCGCCCGCCAAGATGTGGATTCACGGGCTGCAGGCCCTGGAGAAACCCCTTCTCCACTTCCACACCCAGTACAACGAGAAGATTCCGTGGGACACCATGGACATGGACTTCATGAACCTGAACCAGTCCGCCCACGGCGACAGGGAGTTCGGCCACATTCTGGCCCGCATGCGCAAGGCCCACAAGGTCGTCTGCGGCTACTGGAAGGATCCCAAGGTGCAGGAGCACATCGCAGTGTGGGCCAGGGTCGCAGCCGCATGGGCTGACGCCAAGGACATGCTGATCATCCGTTTCGGAGACCAGATGAACAATGTCGCCGTCACCGACGGAGACAAGGTCGCCGCAGAGCAGGTCCTGGGCTACCATGTGGACTACTGCCCCGTGTCCGAACTGATGGAATACTACAAGAAGGTGGAAGACAAGGATGTGGACGCTCTCGTGGCTGAATACCACAAGCTCTACAAGGTCGTTCCCTGCGAGGCCGGAGAGGCTGTGGGCGAGGAGAAGATCCGCAACTCCGCCAAGGCCGAGCTCGCCATCAGGGCCATCCTGAAGGCAAAGGGCGCCAAGGGATTCACCACCAACTTCGACGACCTGGGAACCGACGACGTCAACGATCCCAAGTTCGTGGGCTTCGACCAGATCCCCGGACTCGCCAGCCAGCGCCTGATGCAGGAAGGCTACGGATTCGGAGCCGAGGGTGACTGGAAGTCCGCCGCCCTCTACAGGACCGTGTGGTACATGACCCAGGGTCTGCCCAAGGGAATGTCCTTCCTCGAGGACTACACCCTCAACTTCGACGGTGACAGGTCTGCCATCCTCCAGAGCCACATGCTCGAGGTCTGCCCTCTCATCGCAGTGGAGGATGAGCCCGTCAGGCTCGAGGTGCATCACCTCGGAATCGGCATCCGCAAGTCCCAGACCGCCCGTCTGGTATTCAACTCCAAGACCGGCGACGGCGTGACCGCCACCGTGGTGGACATGGGCAACAGATTCCGCCTCATCGTCAGCGACGTGGAGTGCATCAAACCGAAACCGCTTCCCAAGCTTCCCGTGGCCAACGCCCTCTGGATCCCCAAGCCTACGTTTGAGGTCGGAGCAGCCGCATGGATTCTCGCAGGCGGCACCCACCACTCCATCATGTCCTATGACATCACTCCTGAATACTGGGAGGACTATGCCGAGATCGCAGGCATCGAGATGCTGCACATCGACAAGGACACCACCATCCCCGGATTCAAGAAGGAGCTCCGCATGAACGAGGTCTATTACCTCCTCAACAAGGCCCTGATGTAATATGGCAGACGCAAAGAAAACAATCGAATCCGGAAAGGCCGTCCTCGGCATAGAGTTCGGGTCCACCAGAATCAAGGCAGTCCTCGTCGACGGGGACTGCCTCCCTATAGCGCAGGGCAGCCACAGCTGGGAAAACAGCCTCGTGGACGGTCTGTGGACCTATGGGATGGACGAGGTGTGGAGCGGACTGCAGGACTGCTACTCCTCCCTTCTCAAGGATGTGAAGGAGAAGTACGGAATCGGCATAGAGTCGCTCGCATCCATCGGAGTGAGCGCAATGATGCACGGCTATCTCCCTCTCGGAAAGGACGGCAACATCCTGGCCCCCTTCCGCACATGGAGAAACACCAACACCGGTGAAGCCGCCGCGAAGCTCTCCGAGCTTTTCGTCTATAACATTCCCCTCCGCTGGAGCATATCCCATCTCTATCAGGCCATCCTGAACGGAGAGTCCCATGTGAAGGACATCGACTGCCTCACCACCCTCGCCGGCTATGTGCACTACAAGCTCACCGGAAAGAAGGTGCTGGGAGTGGGCGACGCCTCCGGAATGATCCCCGTGGACCCCGCCACCAAGACCTATGACGCCGAGATGGTCCGCAAGTTCGACGAGCTCGTCGCGCCGAAGGGCTATCCCTGGAAGCTTCTGGACATTCTCCCCGAGTCTCTGCCCGCCGGAGCCCCTGCCGGAGAACTCACCGCAGAGGGTGCGAAGCTGATGGACCCCACCGGACATCTCAAGCCCGGAATTCCGCTCTGCCCTCCTGAGGGAGACGCAGGCACCGGAATGGCAGCCACCAATTCAGTGCGCAAGCGCACCGGAAACGTCTCCGCCGGCACATCGTCCTTCTCGATGATAGTGCTCGAGAAGCCGCTTTCCAAGCCCTATGAGATGCTCGACATGGTCACCACGCCCGACGGCAACCTCGTGGCCATGGTCCACTGCAACAACTGCACTTCCGACCTGAACGACTGGGTGGGAATCTTCCGCGAATACACCGAGCTCATGGGCGGAAAGGCCGACATGGACGAGATCTATGGCAAGCTCTACAACCATGCTCTCGAGGGCGACGCCGACTGCGGCGGACTGCTTTCCTATAACTACATCTCCGGAGAACCCGTCACCGGCTTTGCCGACGGACGCCCGCTCTTCGTCCGCAGCGCCACCGACAGGTTCAACCTCGCCAACTTCATGAGGGCCAACCTGTATGCGTCCGTTGCCGCCCTGAAGGCCGGAAACGACATCCTGCTCAAGGACGAGGGCGTGAAGGTGGACAAGATCACTGCTCACGGCGGACTGTTCCGCACCAGGGGCGTGGGTCAGAGAGTTCTGGCCGCCGCGCTCAACTCCCCCATCTCGGTCATGAAGACCGCAGGAGAGGGTGGTGCATGGGGAATAGCCCTGCTGGCCGCATATCTCGTGAACAACTCCGAAAAGCTCCCGCTCGACGAATATCTGGACAAGAAGGTGTTCAACGGCGAGAAGGGCGAAGAGGTCACTCCCTCGCCCGCCGAGGTGGAAGGCTTCAACAAGTATATAGCCAACTATATGTCTTGCCTTCCCGTGGAAAAAGCGGCTGTTGATTGTAAAAAATAGCTATCTTTATAGCTGACTCAAGGCTGACCCGAAAAGTCTGACGGACTTTTGAGTCAGCCTTTTTTATGCTGTAAACTAAAACCACATGAATATGAACAAGAAACTCATTCCCACGGCCATTGCCATCTTCTGCACCATGGCGTGCAGCGGCAGCGGCGTGGACGACCCCGCAAAGAAAGGGAAAGACGACAAGAAGCAGGAAGAGACCGTGGAGATCAAGAGCGTGCCCGCGGAGCTCGGGCTCGACTCTTTCTACACCAAGTATGTGGACGCCAACGGAATTCCCGTCGTCTCTTCGTCCAAGACCTCTGACAAGGGCGTCATCGAGGCCCGCCGCCTGGTCACGGAAATGCTGAAGGACGTCTCCCCGCAGGTGAGGCTCAAGCTGAAGGAGTGCAAGACCTATATGATAGTCATGTCCAAGGACGAGGTCACGACCGACATCCCGGAATATGCCTACCTCAAGGACGACCCCGACACCGACTGGGACCAGAGGGCCAGGGGCCTGGGCGGCAACGAATGGTATCCCTACACCTGCTGCGCCGAGGAGAACGTGCTGCATCTGGACAATGACCGCTACTACAACGAGGACATCACCATCCACGAGTTCTCGCACACCATCCACAATCTCGGACTTGCCAAGGCCTATTCTGACTTCAACGACAGGCTCACCAAGCTCTACAACGACGCGAAGGCCGCCGGGAAATGGGCCAACACCTATGCCGACGACAACATAGAGGAATATTTCGCCGAGGGCGTCCAGGACTGGTATGACGTGAACATAGAGGTCGCCAACACCAACGGAATACACAACCGGGTGAACACCCGCGAGGAGCTGGAGCGCTATGACAAGGGTCTCTATGACTTCATCGCCGAGTTCTTCGAGGTCCCGGACGAGCATTTCTCGAACCATCCCAAAGTGAATCTCTACAATTACGAATAATATGAACAGGAAGCTCTTGACGGCGGCCCTGCCGCTTTTCGCCTGCCTGATGGCCGGCGCCCAGCCCGCCACCGTGGACATAAACCTCGGAAATCTGAAATATCCGGTGCAGAAGACCATGTACGGAGTCTTCTTCGAGGACATCAACTTCGGCGCCGACGGCGGACTCTATGCCGAGAAGATCAAGAACCGCTCGTTCGAGTTCCCCCAGGCCCTGCAGGGCTGGAAGGCCTATGGCAACGTGACGGTCCTGGACGACGGCCCGTTCGAGAACTGCCCGCACTATGTCCGTCTGGGCTGGCCCGGACACGGACGCATGATCTCGGGCATCGAGAACGAGGGCTTCTTCGGCATAGGCCTGAAGGAGGGCGATGAATATGTCCTCTCTTTCTGGGCCAGGACTTCCGGAAAGGCCGCTTCGGAGGCCGTTGTCTTCCATCTGTGCGAGAACAGCTCCATGGAGGAGGACCAGAGGTTCTATTCCGACGTGGTGAAGGTCAATTCCGGCGAATGGGCCAAATACACCGTCCGTTTCACCTCTCCCAGGACTTCCGAGAAGGCGACCCTGAGGATTGACCTGGAGCCTGAGGACGAGAACGCTTCGGTGGATGTGGAGCATGTGTCGCTCTTCCCCGCCGAGACCTTCCGCGGCGACTCCAACGGACTGCGCGCCGATGTGGCCCAGGCCATAGCCGACCTGCATCCCGCAGTGCTCAGATTCCCCGGAGGCTGCATAGTGGAGGGCACGACGCTGGAGAACAGATATCAGTGGAAGAATTCCGTGTATCCGGTGGAGAACCGTCCCATAAACGTGAACCGCTGGATGTATGACCTGAGCTACCGCTTCTACGCCGACTATTACCAGTCCTATGGACTCGGTTTCTATGAGTATTTCCGCTTCGCGGAGGAGATCGGCGCCGAGCCGCTGCCGGTGATCAGCTGCGGAATGGCCTGCCAGTTCGAGAACGACGACGAGGACAACCCGCACGCTCCGCTCAAGGACATACAGTCCTATGTGGACGACGCTCTTGACCTGATCGAGTTCGCCAACGGTCCCGTGACCTCCGAGTGGGGCGCCGTGAGGGCATCCCTGGGCCATCCGGAGCCGTTCAACATGCATTATCTCGCAGTGGGGAACGAGCAGTGGGGAAAGGCCTATGTGGAGAGGCTCAAGCCCTTCGTGAAGGCCATAAGGGCGAAATATCCCGACATCAAGATAATCGGTTCGTCCGGTCCCTACTATGGCGGCGAGATGTTCGACGAGCTGTGGCCCGAGATGAAGAAGCTCGGCGCCGACCTCGTGGACGAGCATTTCTATGCCAATGAGAACTTCTTCGAGAAGAACGCCGACCGCTATGACAGCTATGACCGCAAGTCCAAGAGCAAGGTGTTCGCCGGAGAGTATGCCTGCCACGGCATGAACGGCCACAAGTTCAACCATTTCAACGCTTCTCTGGTGGAGGCGGCCTTCATGACCGGTCTGGAGAGGAACGCCGATGTGGTGTATATGGCCACCTACGCTCCCCTGCTGGCCCATAAGGAGGGATGGCAGTGGAGGCCCGACCTCATCTGGTTCGACAATCTGGACGTGATGAAGACCAGCAGCTATTATGTGCAGCAGCTCTATTCCGTCAACAAGGGCTCCGATGTGATCGACGTGACCATGGACGGGAAGCCTCTGGCCGGCAAGGAGGGGCAGAAGATGCTCTATGCGTCCGGAGTCAAGGACACTGAGAAGGGCGAGTATATTCTCAAGATAGCCAACCTTTCCAACTATGCCCAGACGGTGAATCTCAACCTGCTGAACCTTCCCGCCGGCGAGGAGATCGCCGAAGCTTCGGTGACTGTCCTGCATTCGTCCGACCCCATGGCGGACAATCTGGACGGAGAGGAGAAGGTGGCTCCGGTGACGGCTCCGGTCCATATGGAGAAGGGGCAGACCGTGCTGGAGGAGCTGCTGGAGGGCAGAAGCTTCTCGGTGTATAAGTTTAAACTCAAATAAGGCATATCATGAAAAGACTCATTCTTCTGTCGGCTCTGGTGCCGCTGCTCCTGCTCTCCTGCGGAAAGGAGAGCGGGGGCGGTTCCGAGCCGGCTCCGGAGCCCGAGTCCACGGTCTGCGAGAGGACCGGGGACGGCAAGGAGATTTATGTTCCGGAGGAGTTGCGCAAGAATAACGGGTTCCGCAACACGCAGAACAATTTCTGTTATGCGCGGTCGCTGGAGACGGAGAATCTCATAATCATGTGGGCGAAGTCCTTCGGCAGCGACCCCACTAAGGCCGGAAGCATGGCTTTTGACCCGGAGAAGCTGGCGAAGAAGGGAGAGGAGTTCTACAGCCTCTACCGTGACGAGCTGCATTTCATAAAGGACGGTTCCGGAGCCGACAAGTATAAGATGATGGTCATGGTGACCTACACCACTGAGGGCACCGTGTACGGAGGCTCTTATGACAATGTGATCGGGGCGCTGTGGGTGGAGCCGGGCAGGATTCAGGACGAGAGGCTCAATGCGGTGGCGCATGAGCTGGGGCATTCTTTCCAGTTTCAGCTGATGATTGACTCGGAGTCGGGATTCGGGAGCGGCGGCATCTATGAGATGACTTCGCAGTGGATGCTCTGGCAGGCGAATGCGCACTGGTTCGATGACGAGACCTATCACTGGGAGGATTTCATGAAGCAGACGCATTATGCTTTCATGCATCCGGAGAATATGTATCACACCGCCAATGTGCTGGAATATTGGTCTTATCTCCACGGGCAGGGTTTCATCGCCGACCTCTGGAGGGCCGCGAAGGGTTCCAACGATGTGGTGGGCGTGTATAAGACGCTCACGGACATTGACCAGGAGAAGTTCAATGAGGAGAATTATGACATGGCCGCGCGGCAGATCTGCTATGACCTGCCCCGGATAAAGGAGGCCTGCGCCGGATATGCCAACCGGCACAGTTCCACTCTGAAGGCGGCCGATGCCGAGGGCTGGCAGAGCATCAGCGATGACAGGGTTCCGCAGCAGTATGGCTATAACGGGATACGGCTGGAGGCTCCCGCCGCCGGGGAGAGCGTGAGCGTGGAGTTTCGCGGAGATTCCGGGCGGGAGGAGGCCGGCTGGAGGTTCGGCTTCGTGGGGACGAAGAAGGACGGGACCATAGTCTATGGTCAGATGAATTCGGTCTCGGGGACCGGCGGCACGGTCTCTGACAGTTTCACCGCCGACGCGGACTACAGCCATCTGTGGCTGGTGGTCACGGCGGCGCCTTCCGTCCACCGGTTCGTGTCCGAGGAGAACGCCTCCGCCTACGTCAGCTATCCCTACTCCGTAAAGCTGACTTACTGATAAAGACGCACAAACATTTGAATAGGATGACTTTTTAGTCATCCTTTTTTCGGAACCGCTTAGCGGCGGTCCCCGAGCTTGTCGAGGGGCCCGCCCGGAGGAGTCAGATTAATATCTGGAAAGGCTTTTGAGGTCGGATTCGGCCTTGATCTTGTCGATTATGGAGCAGACCAGCCGATAGGCGCGGCTGTCTTTGGTGTATATGGCCGGAGAAATGAAATTGACCCGGCCCTGGCGGCGCAGCTTCTCCGCGACCGCGCGCTTTTCCGCATCCTGCGGATTGAACACGGCTATGGAATTGCCGCCGAACATGGAGACTATCTTCATGCACGGGACATCGGTCTGGCCGTCGCCGAAATATATCATGTTCGGGAACGGCACCCGCTTCTTGTCTTCGGCTGTGCTCTCGTTGACCTTCTGAGAGTCCCTGGAGCTGAAGATACCCTTGTTGATCTTGAACATGAACTGGGTCTTGGCGGTGTAGTCCACCGCGATTCCCGGCCATTCGGCCTCGCCGTTCGCGTCATAGAGGAAAGTGCATGCGAAGATGTGCTTGAACTCCCCCGCTATCGGACTGCCCTCGATTATCTCCTTGAGGCCCGAAGAATTGATATAGTGCTCGACCCGGACGCCGTGCGCCGCCCCGTATTCATTGACCAGCTTGAACCAGCCGCGAACGCCCTCGAAAAGCTGGATGTGCTGGCCGAACTTGCGGAACTCGCCCCTCTTGAGCTTTATCCCGGCCTTGCGGGCCTCGTCGAACATCAGCTTCATGTAGGCGAGAATGTTGCTGGCATCCTGGCCCTTGGCGATGTCGTTGCTCATGTCCCAGAACTCACGGGGAGTCTTCCCTATCGCCTGGATGAATCCGAATTCCTGCATGTTGCCGGGCGAAAGCGTCCCGTCAAAGTCATAAATCAGAGCTACTATGGGTTTCTTCTTCATATCTTCCCAAATATGCGAAATTTTTCGGTAACTTCCGGCGGCGGTGAGCTTAATTCGTTGAGCCAGTGCCCGGAAAGGCACAGGACGGCGCTCCCGGTGACATTTTGTCATATATCTCCGTTAGGAATGTTATTTGAGTTGTCTGCAGGAAACAGATAACTCAAATTTTATATAGACATGACAAAGACCAACGGAAAAATAGGCGTGACCACGGAGAACATTTTCCCCGTGATCAAGCAGTTCCTTTATTCGGACCACGAGATTTTCCTCCGCGAGATCGTCGCCAACGCAGTTGACGCATCTCAGAAGATGAAGGCTCTGGCCCAGTCCGGAGATTTCAAGGGCGAGCTCGGGGACATCAATGTCAGAATCGAGCTTGACGAGAAGGACAAGACCCTCAAGATCATAGACCGCGGCATAGGCATGACCGAGGACGAGGTGGACAGGTATATCAACCAGATCGCGTTCTCTTCGGCCGGCGAGTTCCTTGCCAAATACAAGGACCAGGTGAGCGGCATCATAGGCCATTTCGGTCTCGGATTCTATTCCGCCTTCATGGTCTCGAAGAAGGTCACCATAGACACCCTCAGCTGGAAAGACGGCGCCGCCGCAGTGAAATGGACCTGCGAGGGCGACCCGGAGTTCACGATGGAGTCTTCGGACAGGACTGAAAGGGGCACCGAAATCACCCTCTATCTCGACGACGAGGCCGAGGAATATGCCAAGAAGGACAGGATCCGCGGGCTGCTGGAGAAATACTGCAAGTTCATGCCGGTGCCTGTCATATTCGGCAAGAAGCAGGAATGGAAGGACGGCAAATATGTGGACACGGACGAGGACAATGTCGTGAACAATGTGGAGCCTCTGTGGACCAAGACGCCCTCGACCCTCAAGGAAGAGGACTATATGGAGTTCTACAAGGCCCTGTATCCCATGCACGAGGCCCCGCTGTTCCATATCCATCTGAATGTGGACTATCCTTTCCATCTGACCGGTATCCTCTACTTCCCCAAGATCAAGGAGAGGATGGCCATAGAGAAGAACAAGATTCAGCTCTATTGCAACCAGATGTTCGTCACCGACCATGTGGAGAACATAGTCCCGGAGTTCCTGACGCTGCTTCACGGCGTGATCGATTCGCCGGACATCCCTCTGAACGTGTCCAGAAGCTATCTGCAGAACGACTCCAACGTGCGCAAGATTTCTTCCTATATCACCAGGAAGGTTGCGGACAGGCTGCAGGAGATTTTCGACAGCGAGAGGAAGACTTTCGAGGAGAAATGGGACAACCTGAAGCTCTTCATCGAGTATGGAATGCTCACCGACGAGAAGTTCTGCGAGAGCGCCCTGAAGTTCGCGCTGTTCAAGAACACCGACGGCAAGTATTTCAGCCTTGACGAGTACAACAAGGCCGTGGCTCCGGCCCAGACCGACAAGGACAAGAAGACGGTCTATCTCTATGCGACCGACGTGGAGGCTCAGTATTCATTTATCGAGGCCGCCAAGAACAGGGGCTATGATGTCCTGCTGATGGACTGTGAGCTGGATTCGCACTATGTGAACCTGCTGGAGCAGAAGCTGACGGACGTGAGGTTCGCGAGGGTGGATTCCGACAGCGTGGACAACCTGATCCCGAAGGAGGACAAGAAGGACAAGCCGGAGCTGAAGGAGGACGAGAGATATGACCTGGAGAATATGTTCAAGGCTGTGCTGCCCGCCGGCAAGGACTATTTCGTGAACGGGGACAATCTGGGCGAGAACGGCGAGCCGGTGCTGATTACTCAGAGCGAGTTCATGCGCAGATACCGCGAGATGAGCACGCTGAGCGGCGGAATGAATTTCTATGGCGAGATGCCGGAGTCCTATAACATCATCGTGAATATGGAGCATCCTCTGGTCAAGATGATTCTGGAGGGCGAGAAGAAGGATGTGAAGCCGCAGGGCGAGCTTCCCGCCGAGGCTCCGGAGTCTGCGACGGATGAGGAGAAGAAGGCCGCCAGGGAGGCCAGAGAGGCCGTGAGAACGGCGCACAGGGCCGATGTGGAGAGCTTCGCCAAGGGCAATGAGGCGCTGCATCAGATTGTGGATCTGGCGCTGCTGGCCAACGGCATGCTGAAGGGCAAGGATCTGAGCGATTTCATCTCCCGCAGCGCCAAGGTCGTCTCCGACGCCTATCTGAACAAGAAGTAACAGACCTTAAATATATCTAAAAGGCTGACCGCTATCCGGCCAGCCTTTTTTTATAGCGTCTGGCTATCTGCTCCGGGACCTGTGCCGCCCGCGGCATCATGAGCGGGGGGACCGCCGCTTTGCGTTTAGAAAGGCGGTCCTCAGACCGCCCGGCGGTGCGGGCATTTTGCCGCTGGCGAA
>CAZIFT010000026.1:0-21128 GCA_964538395.1 uncultured Muribaculaceae bacterium | reverse complement strand
GCCGCGGGCGGCACAGGTCCCGGAGGGGAAGCCGACGCCAACGAAACAGACGCAAAAAAAGAGGCGGCCGGGAAGGTCGCCTCTGATTTTATGCGGATTACCGCTGATTGCGGGTCAATTGATTATGCAGTCAGCTAGTCTTCGAGTTCCTTGAGCTGCTTAACGGCACGCTCGATCATGTCCATAGTGCCGCTGCCGTCAGTCACATAGCTCTGCACCATCTCGGCATAATTCACAGCCTCGCTGATCTTGCGATACTTCTCAGCCTCAGCCTTAGTCTTGTTCACGAGAGCATTGAGCTCAGTGAGATCCTCAGGCTCAGGCAGGTTGCCGGGACGCATATTGTTGATGGCCTCGCTCAGGGCGGAAGTCATCTTGTCCACCTCTTCCTGGCTATAGTTCCTTCCGTTTCCGTTCAGAACCTCATTGCCCTGGTCATAAAGAGCCATAAGCCTCGAGAATCCGTTCGGAGCCCAGGGAGCATAATCCGGAACCTTCACCTTCATCTCATTCCATGCCGACTGAGCGTCACGCCTCTCCCTCGCGATCTGCATCTGCTCACGCAGAGAAGACTTGTCCACTCCGGCGGCGCTGACCAGATTCTCCATTGCGGTCTCCAGCTCATAAGTCTTGAGGTCGATCTCAAGCTGGCTGTCAGAGCTTGCATAGAGGCTTGTGGCGCTGTTCAGGACATCCTTCATGGCAGAATAGCTGTCGGCCGTGTAGGCTGAAGAAGCATAATTCTTGGCCTTCGTGATGGAGTGCGAGAGATTGGACTTGTCGGTCCTGCCTGCGGGCTTGAGAGCGCTGATGGCCTTCTCGAGAGCGGCCACCTGAGTGTCGGCGGCAGCCTTGTCGAGAGTCTCGGCCTCGCATGCCTTCCTGGCCTCGGCGATGCCGGAGGTGAGGCCTGCATAAGACTCGGCGGTGTAATTCTCGGCGGAGAAGCTTCCGGCCTTGCGGATTTCCTCCCTCAGAGCGGCCTTGTTGGGAGCGCTCGGGTCACCGAGAAGATTGATGCGGAAATATCTGGTGGCATTCTCGTCGGCATAATAGTCGGGAACGAAAGTGCGTCCGGCCACTGTGAGAGTGTAGAGGTTGCCGTCGGTTCCGCTGGCCGAAGAAGCGCCGCAGAGGGTCACTCCGTCAAGCTCGGAATCCATGTCGAGAGTTGCCTGGCTATAGTCGTTGATGCCGGTGGTGGCCATCACGAGAGGACCATACATAAAGGTGCCCAGCCACATCGGATCCACAGAGTGCTTGCCCTCGAACATGGAGATTTCGGTATCCATCTTGTCCGGGCCGAAGTCGATGTGCTTGGAGAAAGGCATGACCACCTCCACGACATCCTTCTTGGACCACTTGCGGGCGGGAATCTCGGCATAGGTGCCGGGCTGATAAGACTTGGCGATGGACTTGCCGTTGAGCTTCACGTCAAAGCCCTCGGTGGCCCAGTAAGGCACGCGGAGCTTGAGAGCGAACTCGCCGCTGCCCTCCACCGTGATGGTGGACTTTTCGGCAGGCCAGAGGCAGTTCTGTCTCACGCTGACACCCTTGGCGTCCCATGTTGCCACTGAAGGCATATAGAGGGCGATCCACATGGTGTTGTCATTCACGAAATAGGCGGCCTCCTGATACTTCACATGGTTCTCGGCGCCGGTGCCGCCGCAGCAGCTCTCCTGAGGAGTCTGGTTGCCCCAAGGCTTGGAGGAGTTCAGACCCACGGAATACTGATAGGTGGTGGCATATTCATGAGCGTTGACGGAACCCACGATCTGGTTGTAGAGGACTCTCTCATAATAGTCCATATAGCGGCCGTCGTCGGGGTTGAAGCAGTTCAGGTCCTTGCTGAGCTTTGCGAGATTGTAGGCGCAGCAGGTCTCGTTCATCTCGGACATGGGGAACACGGTGCCGCTGCGCCTGTCGGAATAGGACGCGGTGGTCATTCCCGTCATCTGGGAATAAGGCTGGCGGAACATTTCTCCGATGCCCACTCCGCCCATCGCATAGCGGTAACGTCCCTGGATGAAGTTCCAGAAATTGGAAGCCACATTATAATAGTAGGGATTCTCGTTGAGCCTGTAGCTGCGGAGAGCGCCCACAATCATGGGAATGTGCTGGTTGGCGTGACGGGTACGGATCTCGTCCACGTTCCTGGAAAGAGGATCCATGAATGCCGGGCTGTCGAAGCAGTTGGCGGCCTCCAGAAGGTGAGCCTTCTCCTCAGGGTCGGAAACCATCTCGGAAAGGCGGGAAAGGGACTCGCACATGCCGCCGAGCTCGCCGGCTATGTACATGTTCCACATCTCATAGCGGTTGCCGGGCTTTGCCCTGCGCTCAGCCTGAGTGCCGTCCTCCTTCACATAGGTGCGGTAATGCATGCGGTTCCACACCCACAGGCCCATGTCCTTGGCGATGAGCAGAGCCTTGTCGGCCACTTCCTTGTCGTCCACATAGTTGGCGATGTCGATGAGACCTGCCAGCTGCTTGTGGACAGAATAGTAGGGAGCCCAGACCCAGTCCTGGTTGTTATAGGGGGCATATTTCTCGATGAGGACGCAGTGTGCGGCGGGGATGGCGTTGAGATAGCCATAGCCATAGTTCTTATAGTCCTTCTTATACTCGTCGAAAGCCTCCCAGTTGCCCTTCATGTCCTTGAGGACCTCTTCGGGAGCATAGTCCCTGGCCTCCCAATAGCGTCCAAGCTCCTCATGCCAGACAAAAGTCCTTTCCTGGCACTCTCTGAGCTCGTTGACCATGCGGCGGATGTTGGCAAGCAGCTGAGTCTTGATTTCGGGGTCGTCGCATCCGGCATACGCGAAAGCGATGGCGGACATGTAGTGTCCGGAGCCGTGGCCCTTGAGCTTGGTGGTCGGGGAATCCCAGCCGTCAGCCTCGGGATAGCCGTCGGTGCTCAGGCCATAGGTGTCCCTGTAGTTGTAGAGCTGCTGGGCCACAGGCCATTTGAGCATGGTCTCGATCTCCATGTCGCGGTTGGACGTGAGACGGTTGTCGCCGGTGATTCTCACCTTGTTCAGGGGAAGAGGCTCGGCCACGGGCTTGGCGGAAGGCACGGGAGCCGTTCCGGAAACGATGGTGACCTCGGCGGAGACGGGATAGCCGGAAGCCGTGGTGTTGTCGCCGGTGATGTAGCCCTTCACGGTGTACACGGTGCCCACGGGGTTGACGGAAGCCGAGGCCTCGAGGTCTTCCGTGGCTCTTGCGGAGTTCATCCACCTGACGCCGCGGAATTCGGCGCTGCCGTCAGAATAGGTGACCCACAGCCTGTAGGGAAGAGAGGGAGCCGTCCCGGAGGGCGCGGCCACCTTGACCTCTTCGACACTCTTGATGGTCCTCACGCCGGCGCTGAGACCGACAGAGCACACCAGGGAAGCGGCGACCACGGACAGCATGGCCACCGGCTTTCGAAGTAAGTTGTTCATAGCTTTTATGGTTTGGATATATTTGTTCAACGGGAATAAAATCCGAATTTGACTATATTTGCTTCTTGTAAAGGTACAAAAAAAACGCTTTCACGCATCATTTTTTCACCATAGCCGAAAATGTTGTATCTCATTCTGGCCGTGCTTTGCGGAACCCTGCTCTCGGTCTGCTTCAAGATATTCAGGAAACTGGGGATTGACTCTCTCCAGGGGATTTTCGTCAACTACCTGACAGCCATAGCGGTGAGCCTGTTTCTGAGCGGAGACGGCTTCTCCGGGATGGGCCGCGCGGTGGCCGGAGCGCTTTCCGCCCCCTGGCTTCCGCTCGCAGTGTTCGAGGGCGTGCTCTTCATGAGCGGGATACTGGTCCTGGCCGTCAGCACCCAGAAATCCGGCATAGCCGTGACCAATGTGGCGGCCAGAGCCTCGCTGATACTCCCCGTGGTGGCCAGCTGGGCGGTGTTCCGCGAAGGCCAGCCCCGATGGGTGCTCATAGCCCTGGTGCTCGTGTCCATGTTCCTCATTTTCGGCAACATAGACAAAGGCGAAAAGCTTTCATTCCGCAAATCAGGCCTGCCGCTGCTGGTCTTTCTGGTCTATGGCGCCTGCGACTTCTTCCTCAAGGTGCTCAAGAGCCGGCTCGGCGACGGCAGCGAGGGCGACATAATGCTCTTCATCTTCGGGACGGCGGCGCTGTGCTGCCTCGCGGTCTATCTGGCCAGAGGCCGCTTCGCCGAGCATCCGCTGAACTGGAAGGCCCTGCCCGGCGGCATCGTCCTCGGACTTTTCAACTCCTCCTGCACGGCGCTGATGATGAAGGCTCTCGGGCTTATGGACGGAGTGGTGTTCTTCCCTCTCTACAACGTGGGCGTCGTCTGCCTGTCGATACTCATAGGCGTGCTCTTCTTCGGGGAGAAACTCTCCCGCATCCAGCTCGCCGGAATCGCCCTGGCCCTCGCCTGCATAGTGCTGTTCGTAATCTAGTTTCACGCAATGACATTCAATATACCCGTAACTACACACTTCGGAGCCGGAATCATGGAAACCGCCCTGCGCGAGGGGCTGGAAGGCGCCGGAAAAAACATATTGCTAGCCTATGGCATGGGCTCCGTCAGGCGCAGCGGCCTCTATGACAAGATCGCGGCCGTCCTCGAGTCCATGGGCAAGACCGTGATCCCCTTCGGGGGCATAATGCCGAACCCGACGCTGGACAAGGTGCGCGAAGGCGCGCGCGTCGCGAGGGAGAGCGGCGCCGAATTCATCCTTGCCGTCGGCGGAGGCTCGGTCTCCGACTGCGCCAAGATGATCGCCGTCCAGGCCCTGACAGACAGGGACATATGGACCATGGAGACCGAAGAGGGTCAGTTCCCTCAGCCGGTCTATGCCCGGGGCGGCGACGGCATCCCGGTGGGAGTGGTGGTGACCATCGCCGGCACAGGCTCGGAGCAGAACAACGACGCCGTCATCACCGACACCGGCCGAAAAATCAAGACCGACCTCTATGGCCAGTACCCGGTGTTTTCGATACTTGACCCCGCCCTCACCCTGAGCGTGCCCATGGACCAGTTCGCGGCCGGGGCCTTCGACAGCCTGAGCCATGTGATGGAGACCTATTTCGGAAAGGAGACCGCCGTGCCCCTCTCCGACTCCATGAGCGAGGCCGTGATGAGAGACATAATCGCCAACCTGCGCAAAGTCATCCTTCTGGACAGGAAGGGAGAGCGCGGCTGCCCGGAGGACATCGAGGCCAGGGGCCTGCTGATGTGGGACTCGGCCATGGCCGAAAACGGGCTGCTGAAGGTCGGAAAAATGACTGATTTCCAGTGCCATATGATCGAGCACCAGCTCGGGGCCTATACTGACTGCAGCCACGGCAAGGGCCTTGCGGTCCTGCATCCGGTCGTTTACAGGCATATGCTGAAATCCGCCCCGAAGAAATTCGCCCGCTTCGCCTCCGAAGTGTGGGGAATCAACGCCGCCGGAGCGGGGACCGAGACGCTGGCCGCGCAGGGAATCGACGCGCTGGGAGCCTTCATCAGAGACTGCGGGCTGCCGCTGAGCTTCAGCGAGATGGGCCTCGCGGAGACCCTCACCCCGGAGATTCTCAGGAAGATAGCCTCCACCACGATAATCCGCGAGGGCTGCGCGCGCGCCTTCTCCCCCATAGAGATACTGTCCATGCTGAAAGAGTGCATGTAAGCGGAACGTGATATGCTCATCCTGCTGATAATGACCATGCTGCTGACCATCGGAGGTCAGGGGGCGAGTCCCGACGGATTCGTCGGGAAGATGCTCGTGGCCATGATGAAGCGCATCCATAAGCCCCTGTCCAAATGGGCCCTGGGCTTTCTCAGACCGGGCGACTGGCACGAGGCGCTGGACATCGACTGCGGCGACGGCATCACGGTGAAATATCTGGCCGAGAAGCTGAAATGCGGCAGAATCTGCGGAACTGACAGGCACAGGGAAAACCTGGAGCGCTGCCGGATGGTTTACAGGAACAGGCCCGGAGTCTTTTTCAGAAAGGGATGCGCCTGGAAAATCCCCTATGCCGACTCCAGCTTCGACCTGGTGACCGCCGTGGATTCGGTCTATTTCTGGAAGGACCCGCGCGCGTGCTTCAGGGAAATCGCCAGGGTGCTCAGGCCGGGCGGAATGTTCGTGATAGTGCTCGCCTGCGACACCCCGGACCCCAACAACGACGTGAACTGGTCCAACCTGATTGACGGCATGAAGATCCGCCCCGCAGCGGAACTGCGTGATATTCTTATGGATAGCGGATTCCCGGAAGTGGAGGTCCACCGAAAGGGACGCTCCTATGTGACCATGCTGGCCAAAAGGCAGTAAAAGCCGCGCCCACACGTTTGTAAACAAGGCTTTTTTGCTTATCTTTGTGGATGATTGTGTTTTTGCGCGCATGGTTTTAAATAATTTGCTGCGCGGTAACTTAAGATTTTATAGACACGTAATGACAAGAACCCTCAGATTCATATGCCTGGCCGTCGCGGCTCTCGGCATGTTCTCATGTTCTGTTCCGAAGCTTTCCTATTTCCAGGGAACCGAAGACGGCGAAGTAATGGACTTGACCCACAACGAATATATCAGGCTGAAGTCAGAAGACAAGATCTCCATACTGGTCAACAGCAAGACCCCGGAGCTCGCGCTGCTGTTCAACCTCCCCGTCTATTCCAAGGGAGTCAACAGCACCGGAGCGGTGACCACCGGATATTCGGTGTCGTCCTATACCGTGGACAAGAACGGTGACATAGACTTCCCCGTGGTGGGCAAGGTAAGCGTGGCCGGTCTCACCCGCGAGGAAGTCGCCGAAAAGATCAAGAACGAACTCAGGACCCGGAACCTCCTGAACGACGCCGTGGTGACGGTGGAGTTCATCAACATGAACTTCTCGATACTCGGCGAGATCAGCAAGCCCGGACGCTACAGCATAGACAAGGACAACGTGACCCTGCTGCAGGCCATAGGCATGGCGGGCGACCTGACCATCAACGGCCGCCGCGAGAATGTGCTGGTGCAGAGGATGGACAACGGCAAGCTGGTCAACTACAGAGTGGACCTCAGGGACCTCGACAATCTGGTGAACTCGCCGGCCTACAACATCCAGCAGGACGACGTGATTTATGTGACCCCCAACAACAGGAAGATGAGGGAATCCACGGTCAACGGCAACAACATCGTGTCCACATCCTTCTGGATTTCGATATCCTCGCTTCTGGTCACGGCAACGAACCTGATAGTAAACATCGCCAACAAGTAAAGAGACATGGAAGAGCAGCTCAACAAACCCAACATAAACGTCAACGACGAGAATCAGGAAGAGGACCTGAACATAATGGAGCTTCTTTCCGTCTGCCTGGCCAGATGGAAATGGTTTGCAATATCGGTTTTCATCTGCCTCTGCATAGGCGGACTGCACATCCTGAGGTCGGTCCCGACCTACACCCGCTCCGCGTCCCTTCTGATCAAGGACGACAAGAGGGGCGGCGGCATATCCAACGATGTGAGCGACGCGTTCGCCAGCATGGGACTCAGTTCCGCCAGGAACAACGTGAACAACGAGCTCTACACCATAAGCTCGCCGGCCATGGTGCTCAGCGTGGTGAAGAGGCTCAACCTGGACATCAACTACCGCACCAAGGGATTCTTCCGCGACACCCTGAAATATGGCACTTCGCTGCCGGTGAAGGTGTCCCTCCCGGATATCATGGACTCGGAAGGCGCCTCCTTCGTGCTGGAATATGACAACGCCGGAGACTACAGGGTGACCAAGCTGATCACCTCCAAGCATAAGAAGGAATATGCCAAGGAGACCTATGCCGGACATTTCGGCGACACGCTCTCGACCCCTCTGGGCCGTCTGACCGTCTCCCCCACCGCCTATTTCAACCCCGAGAAGGAGCCGCTCAGGCTTCTGGTGTCCCGCTCTCCGCTCAACTCCGCCAGCGCTTCCTACACCAAGCGTCTCACCGTGGAGCTGATGGACAAGCTGGCCTCCGTGCTGGAGCTCGGAATCACCGACGCCTCCATCCAGAGGGCCGAGGACTTCCTGAACACCCTTGTGGAGGTCTATAACGAGAGCTGGATCAAGGACAAGAACGAGATAACCGTCGCCACCTCCGAGTTCATCAACGCCCGTCTGGCAGTGATCGAGCAGGAGCTGGGCTCTGTGGACGAGAACATCTCTTCCTATAAGTCCGCCAACATGATCCCCGACATCTCCGCCGCCACCAAGATGTATATGGAGCAGGCGTCCGAGGCCGAGGTCAACATAGTGGAGCTCAACAACCAGGCCTATATGGCCAAGTACATAAAGGAGTATCTGATGAACTCCGAGACCCGCGACAAGGTCCTTCCCATGAACGTGGGCATCAAGAGCGAGAACCTCACCAAGCAGATCGGCGACTATAACACCAAGCTCCTGGAGAGGAACAAGATGGCTGCGAACAGCAGCGAGACCAACCCTCTGGTCGTGGACGCCGACGTGGCCCTGAAGAGCATGCGCTCGGCCATAATCACAGCCATAGACAATGAGCTGGTGGCCCTGAACGAGCAGATCAACAGCCAGCGCAATTATGGCGGCAAGGCCCGCAACCAGATATCTTCCAACCCGGACCAGGCCAAGTACCTGATCAGCGTGGAGCGTCAGCAGAAGGTGAAGGAGTCTCTCTATCTCTACCTCCTGCAGAAGCGCGAGGAGAACCAGCTGTCGCAGGCTTTCTCGGCCTATAACAGCAGGGTCATCACCCCTCCCAACGGCACCGAGTATCCCTCCGCGCCCAGGAAGAAGGTCATAATCCTGCTCGCGCTGATGATGGGTCTGGCGATTCCGTTCGGCATCATCTATCTGCAGCAGACGCTCAACACCACCATACGCGGACGCAAGGACATCGAGGGCAAGCTCTCGCTGCCTTTCCTCGGGGAGATTCCCCAGTATGTCAAGCCCGACGAGAAGAAGGCGTTCCTGGGCATCAACGGCCGCAGGAACAAGCTCAACGCCAAGAACGGCATCGTGGTGTCCGTGAAGAACAGCCGCGACTACATCAACGAGGCGTTCCGCGTGCTGCGCACCAAGCTGTCCCTGACCGCCAACAAGGGCAATGTGGCCGTCATCACGTCCTACAACCCGGGCAGCGGGAAGTCCTTCATCATCAACAACCTGGCCGCTACCATCGCCATCCGCAAGAAGAGGATCCTGCTTGTGGACTGCGACCTGCGAAAGGGTTCGACCTCGCAGTATTATGAGAGCCCTCGCCAGGGACTTAGCAATTATCTGGCAGGCGGCATCGACGACATCAACGACATCATAATCAAGGTGGCCGGCTATGACAACTTCTATGTGCTGCCTTCCGGTCCGATACCTCCGAACCCGGCTGAGCTGGTGGCTGAGGACAATTTCGCCGAGCTGATCGGGAAGCTCAAGACCGAATATGACTATGTCTTCATCGACTGCCCTCCTGTGGACATCGTGGCCGACACGTCCATCATCGACAAGGTGGCTGACACCACTCTGTTCGTGATCAGGGCCGGCCTGTTCGAGAGGAGCATGCTGAAGAATCTGGAGGCTGACTACAGGTCGGGCAGGTTCATCAACATGAAGCTTATCCTGAACGGCACCGACCTCGCCACCGGAGGCGGATATGGACACCGCTACGGCCGCCGCTATGGCTATGGATATGGCTACGGATACGGCTATGGCTATGGTTACGGCTATGGCTACGGCGACAAAGAATCCAAAAAGACCAGCGACGAGCAGAAATAACTGACGGTCCCCGAGCCTGTCGAGGGGCCAGTCAGAATTCCGAAAAAGGATGGCTAAAAGTGTTTTTAGTCATCCTTTTTTTGTACCAAATGGCTTTCTGGCATCGGCGGTCTGCTCCGCGCGGGCCCCTCGACAGGCTCGGGGACCGCCGGATGCCGGAAATAGACTAAAAAGAGGGGGCTGACGATTGTCAGTCCCCTCTTTTGTATCAGATCTTAAGGCTAGCGGGCCTTGAAGTACTCGATGTCCTCGGGCTTGAAGTTGGCGATATAGGAAGCGTGTCCTGCGACCTCCTCGGCGGCCATGCGCACATACACATTGGCACTCTTGCCGAACAGCTCCTCGCTACGGCTTGCGTCGCGGATGATGAGCAGCGACAGGAGAATGTCTCCGGTCATGTTGAACAGCCTGCGGCCCAGGAAATCGTGGACAGCCTGATTGTCAAACGCCTTCACGGTCTCCACTGCGGTCTTATAGGTCTCGAACATTCCGCGCACACGGTCCTGAAGCGGCTTCATGGAAGCGGACACCTCCTCACCCAGCATCTCCTCGAAGATGGAAGAATAGGTGCCGTTGGTGATATAGCGGATTGCGGCCACGACCTGCAGCTGAGTGGTACCCTCATAGATGGAGAATATGCGGGCGTCGCGCAGCAGCCTCTGACACTTATATTCCATGATGAAGCCCGAACCTCCGTGCACGGAGACGGCATCATAGGCGCTCTGGTTGGCATATTCCGAATTCATGCCCTTTCCGATGGGAGTGAAAGCGTCGGCGAGCTTCGCATAGCGCTTCTGCTCCGCCCTCTCCTCAGGAGTGAGCTTACGCTCCCTCTGGATGTCCTCAAGAGTCTTATAGATATCCACATAGCGCGAAGTCTCATAGAGAAGGCTGCGTCCTGCGTCGAGCCTGGCCTTGATCCTGGAGAGCATGTCATACACTGCAGGGAAATCTATGATCTTAGTGCTGAACTGAGCCCTCTCCTTGGCATAGGCCAGAGCCTCGTTATAGGCCTCCTGCTCCAGACCCACCGACTGAGCCGATATTCCGAGCCTGGCGCCGTTCATCAGGGCCATGACATACTTGATGAGTCCCAGACGGGGGCTGCCGCAGATCTCGGCCTTAGCGTTCTTATAGGTGAGCTCGCAGGTCGGCGAGCCGTGGATTCCGAGCTTATGCTCGATGTGGCGCACGTCCACACCGCCGTCCCTCTTGTCATAGATAAACATCGAGAGGCCGCGGCCGTCGCGGGTGCCTTCCTCGGAACGGGCCAGCACGAGATGCACGTCGGAGTCGCCGTTGGTGATGAAGCGCTTCACGCCGTTCAGCCTCCAGCAGCCCTCCTTCTCGTCATATGTAGCCTTGAGCATGACCCTCTGAAGGTCGGAACCGGCATCGGGCTCGGTGAGGTCCATGGACATGGTCTCGCCCTTGCAGATGCGCGGGATATACTTGGCCCTCTGCTCGTCGCTTCCGAACTCATAGAGAGTGTCTATGCAGCTCTGCAGCGACCACACGTTCTGGAAGCTGGAGTCGGCGGCCGAGATGACCTCCGACAGCATGGAGAACACCACCATGGGCACGTTCAGTCCGCCGTAGCGGCGCGGCATGTCCACTCCCCAGAGGCCTGCCTTGGTAGCGGCCTCGATGTTCTCATAGGTCTTGGATGCATAAATCATCCTGCCGTTCTCGAGATGCGGGCCCTCGAGGTCCACGCTCTCGGAATTGGGGGCTATCGTGTCGGCAGCCACTCCTCCGGCAATCCTGAGAAGCCTGTCATAGTTTTCCAGAGCGTCCTCGTAATCGACGGGAGCGTCCTCATACTGGGAGCTTTCGCTGTAGCCGCGCTCCTTGAGCTCGACTATCCTCTTCATGAGAGGATGGTCCAGATAGAACTTGAGTTCCGGATGATCGCTATAATAGTTCGCCATGGTTTACTTGTTGTTTTGCTTGTAATACTTGATGAGTTTCGGCACGACCTCCTCCACGGAGCCGACGATCACATAGTCTGCAATCTTGTTGATGGGGGCGTCGGGGTCGGTGTTGATGGAGATGATGATTCCGGAGTCCTGCATGCCGGCGATGTGCTGGATCTGGCCCGAGATGCCGCAGGCGATATAGACCTTCGGATGCACGGTCAGACCGGTCTGGCCGATCTGGCGGTCATGGTCCACCCAGCCGGCGTCAACGGCGGCCCTGGATGCGCCCACTTCTCCGTGGAGTTCCTTGGCCAGCTGGAAAAGCAGGTCGAAGTTCTCTTTGGAACCCACTCCGTAACCTCCGGCGACCACGATCGGAGCGCCCTTGAGGTTGTTCTTGGCCTGCTCCACATGCCTGTCGATCACCTTCACGACATAGTCGCACTCGGGGACATATTCAGACACGGCGGGATACACGGCCTCGCCCTTGTAGTTCTCGTCCAGGACAGCCCTCTTCATCACGCCCTCGCGGACGGTGGCCATCTGCGGACGGTGGTCCGGATTCACGATGGTGGCGACTATGTTGCCGCCGAACGCGGGACGGATCTGATAGAGCAGATTGTCATAGTGCTTGCCGGCCTTGGGGTCGTCATAGCTTCCGATCTCGAGCTCGGTGCAGTCGGCGGTGAGGCCGCTGGTGAGCGAAGACGAGACGCGGGGACCCAGGTCGCGGCCTATCACGGTGGCGCCCAGGAGGGCAATCTGAGGTTTCTCTTCAGTGAAGAGCTTGACTATGATGTCGGTGTGCGGCGCGGATGTGTAGGGGAAAAGTCCCGGGGCGTCGAACACGAAGAGCTTGTCCACTCCGTAGGGGAAAATCTGGCTTTCGACCTTGCCCTTTATCCCGGTTCCCACAGCCACTGCATGCAGCTGCACTCCGAGCCTGTCGGCAAGGGAACGCCCCTTGGTCAGGAGCTCCTGAGACACTTCGGCGACTTTCGTGCCTTCAATCTCGCAATATACTATTACATTATTCATAGAGCCAGAGTTTATCCAATTATTTTTTCGTCCAGAAGCTCCTTCACGAGACCCTCCAGATCGGAATCCGACGCGGTGAGCTGCTTGCTCTCCTTCGCCTGGAACACAATGTTGCGGACCGATTTGACCTTGGTGGGCGAACCGGCGAGACCGCACTGCGAAGGGTCGCCGTCGATGTCGGCCGCAGTCCACTGAATGAGGTTCAGATAGGGACGCTGGTCATAGAGATAGGCATATTTGTCGCCCTCGACGCGCTCGGAAGGGCAGGTGGCCCTCTTGTACTTCATGGTCAGCCTTCCGTTGGCCGGGCGGCAGGGAGCGGCGCTGCCGTTCACCGTCACCACGCAGGGCATGGGAGCGACTACGGTCTCCACTCCACCGTCTATGCGGCGGCGGACCGTAAGCTTTCCGTCCTCGCACTTTTCGATTTCCTCGGCATAGGTCACCTGGTTGATGCCGAGCTTCTGGGCCACCTGGGGACCCACCTGCGCGGTGTCACCGTCGATGGCCTGACGGCCGCCGATGACTATGTCCACGCCGCCGATTTTCTTTATGGCTGTCGAGAGGGCATAGGAAGTGGCGAGGGTGTCGGCTCCGGCAAACAGGCGGTCGGTGAGAAGCCATCCGGTGTCAGTGCCCCTGTAGAGGCCTTCGCGGATGATTTCTCCGGCCCTGGGCGGGCCCATCGTGAGTATGCCCACGGAGGATCCGGGGTTCTGTTCTTTAAGGCGGAGAGCCTGCTCCAGCGCATTCATATCCTCCGGATTGAAAATGGCGGGAAGAGCCGCGCGGTTGACGGTGCCTTCGGCGGTCATCGCGTCCTTTCCCACATTTCTCGTGTCCGGAACCTGCTTGGCAAGCACAACGATTTTCAGTTTCATATTCTAATTTTTTAGCAGTAGATGCGGGAAATCCAATCCCGCACAATCGCACAAAGATAATGATTTTTCAAAAAAGGGCTACGGCATTCAGCGGTAATTCACTACCTGATAGCGCCTGCCCCCCTTCTTCTTCAGCTCCGCGATTTTTCCGCCCGCGGGACGGTCCACAATCAGGCCCAGCTTCATGTCCGGGAAATCCGTGAGCATGTCCCAGTCGCCGTTGCTGTCGCCGGCCACGATTGCCGGGTCCTGTCCGCCGTGGCCGGGCATTATGCGCGACCTTATGAGCTCGGTCTTGCCAGGGCCGTAGGTCACCGGATAGCCGGGAAGGCAGGTGGCCGAAGGCGAGACATAGCCGCCGGAGGAGAGCCTGATGCCGAACACCCGCTCCGCCGGAAGCGCGAACCGGTCCGGGTCGCAGGCCAGGGCCTCCACAATGGTTTCGGAAGCGGCGCTGCAGACATAGACGTCAAAGCCTTTGCGCTCCAGCCTGCGGAAAAGCGAGAGCATTTTCTTGCCTATGCGAAGGCCCCTCGGCACCTCCACGCTCACCTCTCCGGCCTCGCCGGAATCGGGCGAAGTCCATTTCTCGGTCTTCACCTTCTCCTTCATGGCCTCCCCCGCCGCCTCGCGGACAAGAGCCGTGAGCTCCTCGCCGGTCATGCCCCCGAAGGGCCTCATTATCCAGAGACAGCCGACCTCGGCGCTGCCGAAAGTGGCGTCGGCTCCGGCGGAAAGGGCCCAGAGCTTGGCCCTGAAGTCCTTGTACTGCGGACTCGCATGAATCTCGTCCAGGCTCAGTTTCTTTCCTTTTATGTAATTGTCATACAGCCAGATGTAGTCACTGTAGATGTCCGTGGCGAGCATCCTGGCGGACTTGCCGGGGAAGCCCTCCAGCGGACGGTCTATCTCGGGAATGCAGTTCAGGAAGGAGCTGTAGAGCACATCCGGGGCGAGCCTGAAGTCCATGGTCTCTATCAGATGGACCAGCGCCGCGAGCGAGATGTCGCCCTCGATGGAGGTATTGTCGAAGTCGAAGACCGCATAGGGCCGGGCCAGAGTGTCATAAGCCGCCGAAGATGAGCCGCATTTCCTGATCACCCTCGACACGGGGCTGCCGCAGGAGACGAGGAGCAGGACGGAAAGGACGAGGGAAAGGAAAAGGGATTTTTTCATGTTCACCATAATGTGCAGGAGAATCCCAGCCTGAGCCAGAGGCCGGGCTGGGGAATGTTGCCGTGGTCGTAATAGGTCTTGTCCAGGAGGTTGTCGGCCTCGGCATAGATCCGGTATCTGTCTGAATACCAGCCTATGCGCGCGTCCACGAGATGATAGGGGCCGTAGGGGACGACGCGCCCGGTGGAGACTTTGTTCTCGAAGAGCTCATAGCCGCCCACCCTGTCCTGCCAGCGCCACGACAGGTTCAGGAGCAGTTTCCGCCATATGCGCAGGTCCGCCGCGGCCGTGACCTTGTGGCGGAGATATTCCATGGCATAGCGCGACTGCATGTTGTCGGCGAGCTTTTTGTCCTGGTCTATGTGGCTGTAGCCCAGCTGGATGTTCCTGATGAAGAAGCCGTCGTCGCCGGTCATGACCGGGAGGTCGAAGCGGACGGTCAACTCCTCGCCCAGGGTATTGAGCTTAGTATGGTTGACCGAGGTCCACACCGCGTCGTCGCCGAGCGAAAGGTCCTTGATCCAGTCGATCATGTCGGTGCCGTGGTGGTAATAGACGCTGAGCACGGCGCTCACTCCGGGCCTTATGAATTTGACTCCGCCCTCCACGGCCTGCATCTTTTCGGGGTCCAGGTTGCGGTCGGCCTTGTGGCCGCCCACGGAGTAGTAGAGCTCGGTGAAGCTGGGCAAGCGCAGCGAAGTGTTATAGGAGGCATAGACCTTCCATGAGTCTGAGATGCGGAAGCTGGCGTCGGCGCCCGGGTATATGCCGAAGCCTTCGTGCGTGGCCGAATTCCGGATGGCCGAGAAGCCGGCGGAGGCGGTGAACCGGGGCAGGACGACGCTGTGTTCCAGATAGATGTTGACATTGGTCCTGTTGCGGCCGGCGACATAGTGTTTGCCCCTGGGGCTGTCGAGGGCGTCGCCCAGATTGGTGCTGACTATGTCTTCGTTCCTCACTTCCAGCCCGAAGGCGGTGCGGCCGAGACGGCTCTCGAAATCGGCGCCGAGATTGGCTCCCAGCACGCTGGTCCTGTGATAGTTATAGGGCACGGCGTCGGGGTTGTCGCGGATGAGCTCGAAGCGGTCGGTGCCGCGGTTCCAGTAGAGCGAGGGCTTGAAGCGCAGCCGGCCTTTCGTGACCGCGGACACGGACATGAAGGTCTTGAAAGTGTGCTCATACTGGTTGTCATATTTGGCGCTGTAGAAGGTGTTGGAGCCGAAGCCTTTGTCCGACAGGCCGGCCTGCCAGGAGAAATCGGCCGCGCGGGTGTCCAGCTGGCCGGACCAGAAGGCCTTTTTGCCGCTGAAGTCCATGTTCAGGCCGCCGTCGGCGTTACGGGAATAGCCGTCGGAGCGGGAGTAGCTGGCGGAGAGCTGCGAGGAGAAGCGGCCGGCCGAGATGTTCTGGCTTATGCCGCCGCTGAAGAGGCCGTGGGAACCGGCTTCCATGTGGACGGAGCCGTGGTTGTCGCGCGATTTTTTGGTGACTATGTTGATGGCGCCCACGAGAGAGGAAGTGCCATAGACCCTGGCTGCGGGGCCTTCAAGTATTTCTATGCGGTCGATTTCGTCGGTGCTCACGGGGAAGTCCACCGCGTTGTGGCCGGTCTGGGGGTCGCAGATGTTGATGCCGTTCAGGAGCACGGCTATCTGGTCGAAGGTGCCGCCGCGCACGCTCACATCGGTCTGCATGCCCATGCCGCCGCGCTGGCGCACGTCCACTCCGGGGGCGAATTTCAGCAGGTCGTTGACTGTCACCGCGGGCATAGAGGCTATGGTGAGGCTGTCCATCACGGTCACGATCCTGGCGCTGACGCCCATTTCCATGGGGACTCTGCTGCCGGTGACCGCCACCGCCTCCAGGTTATAGACCGAATCCGGAGCGTCATGAATGTCCGCCGCCGGGGCGGTGCGGAGCTCTGCGGCCGGAGCTGTGCGCCGGCTCTCCCCTTCCGCCCGGACCGCCAAAGCTGTCAAGGCCGGCGCTTCTGCGCAAAGCCCCGCCGCCGGGACCGGAAACGCGGCCAGAACGGCCAGAGCCAAGGCCATAGACATATGTTTTTTCATCTTTTTCCGTTTTTCCGCCTGCAAATAAACGACTACTTTTTTATACTCACAAAAAAGTTTATCTTTGAAATAGTTTACAAAGAACCGCGCCCGAAACGGGCGCCAAAACCACTTATCGCTAAAACAAAAATTCTATGAGACGAACCCTTTTCGCTGTCATCTTAATGTGTCTCGGCAGCATTCTTTCCTTTGCCGGGGACTACACCAAAACCCTGAGGCTTGACTACATCTTCACGGGCACCAACAAGGAGACCGAGATCTCTCTGGCCAGAATGAAGAGTCTGGAAGGATGGGCAGGACGCCACGTCAACATGGACAAGATTCTCCTCCAGGGCAACGGCGCCGTGAGGGTCTTCGACAAAAAGACGGACAAGCTCCTCTATGTCAATACTTTCTCCACGCTTTTCCGCGAGTGGCAGAATTCCGAAGAGGCCACAAGGGTGCGCAAGTCCTTCGAGGTGGTGCTTCTCGTGCCCATGCCCGAGGCCCCCGCACGCATAAGCGTGGAGCTCTATAACGACCGCAGGGAGACCGTCGCCGAATATTCGTTCGACATGGATCCGACCGACATCCTCATCCAGCCGGTCAAGTGCGACTATCCCAGCCGCTACATCATCAAGTCCGGAGACCCGGCCGACCATGTGGACATAGCTTTCGTGGCCGAGGGCTACCGCGCCGACGAGGCCGAGCTGTTCTATTCCGAGGCCAAGATGGCCGCCGAGGCGATTCTCGCCCATGAGCCTTTCAAGTCGATGGCCGACAAGATCAATTTCGTGGCCGTCGCCGCTCCTTCGCAGGAGAGCGGAATCAGCATCCCCCACGACAACCATTGGGTGAACACGGCGCTCGGTTCGCACTATGACACTTTCTATTCCGAGAGATATCTCACCACGCTCAACATCTTCAAGCTCCACGACGCGCTTGCCTCCGTGCCCTATGAGGACATCATAATCCTCGCCAACACAGAGCATTACGGCGGCGGCGGAGTCTATGGCCAGTATATGCTTTCCTCCACCAGGCACGCCGCTTCGAAGCCTGTCATCGTGCATGAGTTCGGACACAGCTTCGCCGGCCTGGCCGACGAGTATTTCTATGACGACCAGTATGAGCAGTTCTATTTCACCGACATCGAGCCCTGGGAGCCCAACATCACCACTCTCGTGGACTTCGACTCCAAGTGGAAGGACATGCTCCAGACCGACAAGATCGTGACCAAGGCCGAGCAGGACGCCGTCAAGGCCAAGGAGAGAGAGGCCATGGAGAAGGAGTTCAAGGCCGCCAAGGCCGAGGGCAGGAAGCCGGAGTTCAAGAGGCCCGACTATAGCAACGCCAAATATGAGGTGGGTCTCTATGAGGGCGGCGGCTACCTGAGCGAGGGCGTTTACAGACCGGTGCTCGAGTGCAGGATGAAGATCAACGAGTACCCTGAATTCTGCCCCGTTTGCCAGAGGGCCATCACCCGTCTGATCAATTACAGAACAGTGCAGCAATGACAAGAGTAAGCGTTCCGTGGCTTAAGGCCAACTATGTAAAGAGAGAGGAAATGGTCCCCATGCGGGACGGGGTCGGACTATATACAGCCATATACAGTCCGGCCTCGGGCGGCGCCGCGCCGGTGCTGATGCTGAGGACGCCTTTCCCCCTCAAGCCCTATGGCCCGGAACGCTTCCCTTCCAATCTGAGAAAGGCCCTGTCGAGATTTGTTGCCGCAGGGTACATAATAGTGCAGCAGAATGTGCGCGGGACCTATCTGAGCGAAGGCGACTTCGAGAATGTGAGGCCGGCGTCCACGGGAGAATATCCCGGGACGCTGTTTTCGGTCTCGGAGATGACTGACACCTGGGACACTGCGCAGTGGATACTGGAAAACACCGCCTGCAACGGCAGCATAGGCGTGAAGGGAGTGTCCTATCCGGGGTTCTATGCCACCTGCGCCGCGATGTGCGGCCATCCGGCCATAAAGGCTGTGTCGCCTCAGGCGCCGGTCACCGACTGGTTCATGGGCGACGACCTGCACCACAACGGCGCGCTTATGCTTGCCGACACCTATTATTTCGGCCGCTTCTTTTTCCGCAAGAGGCCGCATCCGGGCTCCAGAGTGCTGCCCACCAGGCATATAGGCCGAAAGGATGTTTTCCGCTTTTTCCTGAAGATGGGGCCTATGTCTCGGGCGCTGGCTCCGATGCTGAAGAAGAAGACTTTCTGGCGGGACATCGCCGCCCATCCGGACTATGACGGGTTCTGGCAGGAGCGCAATGCCGCCGCCGCGCTGGGCTCTTATTATTCGGACCATCCCGAGGCGCCGGCGATGCTGGTGGTGGGCGGGACTTTCGACGCAGAGGACCTTTACGGGCCGCTGCGCTGTTTCGACGCGGTGAAGGACCGGGAGGACTGTTTCATGGTGCTGGGCCCGTGGGGGCACGGTTCGTGGGGCCGCCGGAGGTTTGACCGCATCGGGGACGCGTTCATGGGCAAGGGTCTGTCGGCCAGGTTCATGGACAGGATAGAGTTCCCGTTTTTCGAGCATTGCCTGCGCGGGGCGGGCCGGCTCCCGAAGCATAAGGTCACGGTGTTCACGTCAGTGGGCGCCGGAGCGGACGAAGCCGCCCCGAATCTGAGGAAGATTCTTAAGGATTTTCAGGCCGGAGCCGCTTCGAAGGCCGGAGATGGCAAGTCCGTTCCGGAAGGCGCCGCAAGTCCCGCCGCCGGGTTTGCCTTTGAGAGGTCGGCGGTGTCGATAGTTTCGGATTTATGGCCGCTGAAGGGCTCGGGGCGCATGAGGCTTATGCTCGAGGGCGACCGCAGCCTTTCGATAGTTCCCGCGTCTGACGGGTCTCCGGACAGCGGAGCCGATGCCGGAGCCGGGGACGGCGCGGCGACAGGCAGGCCGGGATCTATGCCCGGGCATAGACCTGATGGCAAGCCGGAGGCGCTGAGCTATCTTTCCGATCCGGCAAGACCGGTTCCCTCCTGCAGGAGAGGCCCGGCCATGGACCGTGACTATATGGCCGCGGACCAGCGTTTCCTCTCGCGGAGGAAGGACGTGCTGAGTTTCCGTTCCGGCCGTCTCGACCGCCCGGTCACCGCCATCGGGGCCGTACGGGTCTCGCTGAGCGTCGCCATAGGCTCGGACGATGCCGATGTGCTGGTGAAGCTGATCGACGTGCGGCCCGACGGCTATCAGATGCCGGTGCGCGGGGGCATACTGCCGCTCCGCTACAGGCGTTCGTTCTCCGTTCCCGAGCCCATGCGGCCCGGAGTTGCCGAGCGTGTGGAGTTCACTCTGAACGACATAGCCCATGTGTTCCTGCCCGGCCACAGGATGATGGTCCAGGTGCAGAGCAGCTGCTTCCCGCTCTTCGCCATTAACCCCCAGACCTTCATCCCCAACCAGTATGAGGCCTCCGTGTCCGACTACCGCGCCGCCGAGGTCACGCTCCACACTTCCCCCGCCTCCCCTTCTTTCCTTGAAGTGGATTTCCTGTAGCGGCATGGCCCGCTACGCAAGTCAAACATATATAACGAACTACACAAATCATGAACAGCAAAACCAAAGAGCGGAAAGTTTCCGGAAGCTATGCGCCTCCGGTCTGCGAAGAAGTCCCCATGCGGGCGGAAGGCCCGCTGTGCGAGAGTAATGAATCAGTAGGCGAAACTAATGGAATATGATCAAACGAGGATTGATATGAGAAACAGATTGACATTCTGCGCCATTGCGGCGCTCATGGTCTGTGCCTGTCAGGAGGACAGACTGAATATCAGCGCACCGGAAGCGGAGCGCTTCACCGCGAGCATCGAAGATGATTATTCTGGTGGGGCCACGAAGACTTCGCTCGACGCTCAGGGCAATGTGCTTTGGACCAAGGGCGACCAGGTGAGCGTGTTCTCCGCCAGCACCATCAACGAACAGTATCAGGTGAGCGACGCTTCCGCCGGCAAGGCTTCGGCCGAGCTCAGCAGGGTAAGCACCGGTTCCTCTTATGTGGCCGGCGGCGAGATTGGAAACAATGTCGCTTTCTACCCCTATTCGTCCGGCGTGGCCATAGCCATAAGCGGGCCGGACTATGTGCTGAGCGGAATAACGCTTCCCGCCACCCAGACTTATGCGGAGTCGAGCTTCGCCAACGGCGCCTTCCCGATGGCAAGCGTAACTGCTTCCACTTCTGACAAGAACCTGAAATTCAAGAATATACTCGGGGGCATCAAGCTCCGGATCAAAGGCACTGCCAGCATCGCGTCCATCAGCGTCAGCGGCAACGCTGGCGAAATCCTCTGCGGCTCCGCCAATGTCACCGTCTCCTCCGAAGCGACCCCGACCATAGAAC